>JBJOJH010000042.1:0-11323 GCA_046046715.1 Pseudomonadota bacterium
GGCGATATGAAAAAGGGGCTTTTCTTCAGAGGTGCAGGCGCACTCCCATTTGGTGAAAAAATTAATAGAGTTTCAGATCTAATAACTTTTTTGCTCACGCCTGCTATGACAAACAATTCGATTGAATCTACATAACTGAGGTGTTATGGACGCAACAAAGAGATACAGGTTCTGAGGACCCAAATCGAGGAAATCTAACCCACCACGTCCGCAAGGAAAAACGCGGAAGACCGCAGAAACAGGGACTTTCGAGGAAGAAAAAGGGCTCGAATTAAATCCCGAGCCCTTGTGTATGGTGGTGGAACACGGAACCGAACCCGCGTCCGCTTTCAGAGCCAGATAGTAACGCATGGCCTCAGAGTCCGCCGATTCGGCTCTGTTGGCATTTTGTTCTTGTGCGCTGATCAGTTGTGTTTGAGGCGAAGTGCGTTGCCGATGACCGAGGCCGAGCTGAAGCTCATGGCCAACGCGGCAATCAATGGAGACAGCAGCCAGCCAGTCCAGGCAAACAGGACGCCGGCAGCTACTGGAATGCCGAGTGCGTTGTACAAGAAAGCAAATACCAAGTTCTGCTTCATGTTGGCCACGGTGTCTTCCGAGATGGTGCGGGCCACGGCAATGCCGCGCAAGTCGCCCTTGACCAAGGTGACCTGTGCGCTGTTCATCGCCACATCGGTACCTGTGCCCATTGCTATACCCACGTCGGCGCGCGCCAAAGCTGGGGCGTCGTTGATGCCATCACCGGCCATGGCCACAGTGCGGCCTTCTTTCTGCAATCGTTCTACCAGGGCCAGTTTGTCCTGCGGCTTCACTTCGCCATGGACTTCGTCAATGCCCAGCTTGGCACCCACGGCTTTTGCCGTGGTGTGTCCGTCACCTGTCGCCATCACGATGCGTAGGCCAGCAGCCCGCAAGGCCGTCAAGGCCTCGGGAGTGCTGGCCTTGATGGGATCAGACACGGCCAGCAACCCCGCCAGAACACCATTGACCGCCAAGTGCATCACGCTGGCACCCTCGGCACGCAGGGCTTCTGCCTGGGCAGCCAATGCCACCACGGACACGCCCGCCTGCTCCATCAAAGTGGTGTTGCCCAGCGCCAGCGCAAGCCCTTGCACTGTGCCGCGCACCCCAATGCCAGAGCTGGATTCGAAGTCCTCGGGCTTGTCCAGCGACATGCCGCGCTCGCGCGCCGCACGCACGATCGTTTCAGCCAGGGGGTGCTCGCTGCCCTGATCCAAACTAGCCGCCAAGCGCAGCACTTGGTCGGCATCAAAGCCAGGAGCGGCTACGGCGCGGTCGAACGAGGGGCGGCCTTCGGTCAAGGTGCCGGTCTTGTCAATGATGAGGGTATCGACCTTGCGCAGGTTCTCAATAGCGGCAGCATCACGGAACAGCACGCCTTTGGTGGCACCTCGGCCCGTGGCCACCATGATCGACATGGGCGTAGCCAAGCCCAGTGCGCAGGGGCAAGCAATGATGAGCACCGCCACAGCGTTGATCAGCCCGTACACCCAACTCGGCGAAGGCCCAAAGAAGCCCCAGGCGAAGAAAGTCAACACAGCGATTCCCACCACTGACACAACGAAATACCCGGCAACCACATCAGCCATACGTTGCATAGGGGCCTTAGAGCGCTGTGCCTGGGCCACCATCTGCACAATCTGAGATAGCATAGTGGCAGACCCGACGCGCTCCGAGCGCATGACCAGCGCACCACTGGTGTTGAGCGTGGCACCAATCACCTTGTCGCCAGATTGTTTGGACACGGGCACCGGCTCCCCGGTCAGCATGGACTCATCCACCGCGCTACGGCCATCGATGACTACACCGTCCACCGGCACTTTTTCTCCAGGGCGAATGCGCAAAACGTCGCCGATGTGAACGTGTGTCAGCGCCACATCTTCCTCTGTGCCATCCGGTTGTATGCGACGCGCCGTCTTGGGTGCCAGACCCAGCAGGGACTTGATGGCGGCCGAGGTTTGCGAGCGCGCCTTAAGCTCCATCATCTGCCCCAGCAGCGTCAGCGAAATGATGACGGCTGCGGCCTCAAAATACACGGCCACGCGCCCCATAGAAACGAAGGATGCCGGGAAGGCTTGCGGTACCAGGGTGGCGGCCACACTGTAAGCATAGGCCGCTCCGGTACCTAAGCCGATGAGTGTCCACATATTGGGGCTGCGTTGCACCAGCGACTGCCAGCCCCGGGCAAAGAAGGGCCAGCCAGCCCATAGCACGATGGGCGTGCCCAGCACAAACTCCATCCAGGTTTGCGCACGCATGTTCATCAGGTGCCAGCGCTCGCCGAACATGGCCAGTACGAAAACAATGGCTGTGAGCGGCAAAGTCCACCAGAAACGGCGCTGGAAGTCACGCAACTCGGGGTTGTCGTCGTCCTCCAGACTGGGCATGACTGGCTCCAGTGTCATGCCGCACTTGGGGCAGTTGCCAGGGTGGTCTTGGCGCACCTCAGGGTGCATGGGACAGGTGTACAGGGTGCCGACCGCCACCGGTGCGGCCGGGGGCGCTTTGGTGACGACGCCTGATGTGCCCATGTACTGCATGGGGTTGGCGTCAAACTTCGTTTTGCACTTTGGACTACAGAAAAAGAAACTGTGCCCCATGTGTTCGGAGTGGTGCACTGACCGGGCCGTAACGGTCATGCCACAGACCGGGTCTTTAAGATCCGCATCCGCCCTGGGTTGCGCGATCGCCGTGCCATGGCCTGTATGCTGAGCGCATGCAGAGTGGGAATGGTCGTGTGTGTGGCTATGGGTATGACCTGCAGGTGGGCTCGTGTTGTTCATTGGCGTTTCATGCTCACAAATCAACGGTGTTCAATGACAGCAGCATCCGCCTTGGCTGCCACTTTTCCCCTCGCCACCTGAACCTTGCTTAACCGTGTTTGCGCTGCTTGCATCAAGCATCACGGTCGCCGAATAGTCCTCATCGGCCAATGCCGAAATCAGCGGTTCAACTCCTGAAGGCAGCTCACCTTCAACGCGGGCACGCCCGCTAACAAGATCCACATCCACGTGAGCCACACCTGGAACCGATTGCAAAGCTTTGGTGACGTGCTTCACGCATCCGCCGCAGGTCATGCCTTGTATCTTTAGCTCTACGGTTTGCATTGGCTAACTCCTTCCCGTTCAATGTGTGTTGTCGCGCCGATTTGGTCGTTGAGGCGATCAGGTCGCAGAGGCGTCTTGACCCCAACGGGGTATGAAGCGTGGTGTGTGTGCGGCATAGTGCGCAAATGCATCACCGAATTGCGCCTGCATTTCAGCCTCTTCAGTGATGGCCAGGCGTCCGTACATCAACAGCAATATCGGGAACATCAACAGGGTCAGCACCGTTGGCCATTGCAGCAAGAAGCCCAGCAGGATCAGGACAAATGCCACGTACTGGGGATGGCGGATGCGGGCGTAAGGCCCTGCGGTGGCAAGGGTGTGTCTGCGCTGGGCGTGGTAGAGCACATTCCAGGCCGTCGACAGCAGGTAAAAGCCGACACCCAGGAGAACATAGCTGGCAATGTGCAGGACACCAAAATGAGGGTCGCCTTTTTCACCCAGCACGGTAGACCACAAGTGCCCTGCGTTGTGGCTCAAGATGTCCAGACCAGGGTAGCGGGTCTGCAACCATCCCGAGAGCAGGTAGATGGTCAGTGGAAAGCCATACATCTCGACAAACAAGGCCACGATGAATGCAGAGAACGCGCTGAAGCTGCGCCAGTCGCGCGCGGTGGCGGGTTTGAAGAAACTGTAGGCAAACATGATAAAGATGGCCGAATTGAGAATGACCAAACTCCACAGGCCGTACGCCTATGTGTCGTGGTTCATGACGGTTCTCCCCGTTTGGGCGTCTTTTGAGACTCGGGATTGGGGTCGGAGCTGCTGTGGTGATGACCATGACCACCGTGTCCATGGTGCATGAATACGTGCATCAGCGGACAGGCCAACAGCAACAGGTACGGCAATGCGCCGACGACGTGAGCCAGGTGTTCAGTCAGAAGGAAATAGCCTGCAATTGCACCAATCACGATCAAACCGATTGCGTAGCGGGAACTCCAAAACCCCGGCGGGGTATCATGACTTGAATGGTTGTGATTCATGATGTGTTCCTCCCTATTTGCTGTCGGACATTTGCATCTGATCGACTATTTGTACAAGACAGCTTGCGCACACAATGGTATGCGCAAGCGAGGTTTTTCCTTACCCCCCGTGTCCTTGCTTCAATAAACTATCCAAGCGAGCAATTTCATTGCTATCGGCCTTGATCGTTCGACCATCGGCTGTCTGCAGTGTTTGCCCTTTCATGAGAAATTCTGCCTTGCCATACTTACTCTCCAGCGCCATTTTTCCATCGCTGAATACGTACAGCGTACTTCCATCCTTGAGATTAATCATTTCCTTGGCAGCCGCCGCCGCAGCGTCTCCTGCAAAAGAGGGCAACGATATTGCGCCCATCAGAGAAAGAATTGCTATAGAGGTCAGTCGAGAGTTCATGATGTTTCCTTTTGAGGTTAGATGACGTGTTAAAAGTGCTTGGGTTTATGTGCCTTTGCACGGTATCCATTTTGAATATCGTCTACTGACAAGAAGATGAGTCAAGGATGACGGTTTTGTCATGCTTGTCGAGAGCATTTAAAACCATGTGCAATATCCCGCCACATTGGCGAGACAATTGAGATTACGGTGCAGTCGCAATGGCAGAAACGATCATCTTTCCACCCTCATTCACCACCATGAATTGAACCTTGTCGCCGGGTTTCACATTGGTAAGCAGCCCTTTGTCCTTGGCAGTGAACACCATGGTCATGCCTGGCATATCCAAATGCTTGATGACACCGTGTTTAATCGTGACTTTGCCCGCCTCTTGATCGACCTTCTTGACCTCGCCCTCTGTCATCGACGGAGCCGTCTGGGACATATCCATCTTGCTGTGATCCATGGCGGTCTGCGCCATGCTGCTAACGGGTAGAACGATGCCCAAGGCGAGAGCGGAAACAGTGATGAATTTTTGAATGATGTTCATGGTTATCCTCATTGGTAGGTGTTGAAAACTGAGGTGCTGCCATCCCGCTGGATCAGCAGCACCTGATAGGGATCGCGTCGGCCCCCGTAAGCAGGCCCATCCATGCCAGGCGATCCAATTGGCATGCCTGGCACAGATAGACCCAGAGCCCGAGGTTTTTCCTTTAGCAAACGCTGAATGTCTGCCACAGGAACATGCCCTTCGACGACGTAGCCCTGCACCAGCGCTGTATGGCACGAACCGAATTTCTGCGGCATGCCAAGGCGCGCGCGCGCAGCGTTATTGCCCTGGTCAATCACGGTAGTCGCAAAACCGCTCTTTTCAAGGAGCGCGATCCAATCCTTGCAGCAACCGCAATTGGGGTCTTTCCAAACCTGTATAAGGATGGCAGACGCGTGCGCCGTCCTGGTCAACGGGAACAACGCCAGTGCGGCGATACCGGCAAGCCAAGCGCGGCGTGTGTCGCGGATGCTGTGGTGTTGTCGGGCCATAGAACGCTCGTCGTCAAAAGCCCTGTTTATTTCTTGCCAACCTTGACCTGGCCTTTCATGCCCGCTTCGTAGTGGCCAGGCATCAGGCAGGCGAAATTCACGGTTCCGGCTTTGGTGAACTGCCAGACGATCTCGCCTTCTTTGCCGGGTGCCAATGTGACTTTGCTCGGCTCGTCGTGCTCCATGTCGGGGAATTTCTTCATTTGCTCAAGATGCTCCAGCAGCTCTTGTTGGGTGCCCAAACTTAATTCGTGTTTGACCTGTCCCTTGTTTTTGACGATGAAGCGCACGGTCTCGCCCTGCTTGACCTGAATAGCGGCAGGCGTGTAGCGCATGTTGTCAGTCATCTCGATGGTGACAGTTCTGCCGGCCTTGCTGGCCACGCCAGGTTTTCCAATGGCAGTTTCATCGCCGCCGTGTCCATGACCACCGGCATGGGTGCCACCGGCAAAAGCCGTACCGGATAAGGCCAAGGCCAGCGCCGTGATCACAGTCAATGAACGAAAGGTTTGGGTTGAAGGGGTCATGGTGTTTCTCCTGGGTTAAAAATTGAATCAGTGGCTGCTGTGTCCACTGCTGGGCTTGCGTACCTTCACCTCGGTGGGGGTGGTCTGTTTCTGGCTGCGCGGCATGGATTGCCCGCCTTCAGATTTGAAACGCGCGGGTGCCGAGAGTGGCCCGGTGTATTCATGGGCCACGGTACCTTGCGGGTGCTTGAACCAGCCTGGATTGCTGTAGTCGCCGGGCTTCTGATCACGTCGCACTTTGAGCACGCTGAACATGCCCCCCATTTCTACTGATCCAAACGGGCCTTCGCCGGTCATCATGGGCGCTGTGTTGTCGGGGATGGGCATTTCCATCTCGGTCATGTCGGCCATGCCGCGCTCGCCCATGACCATGTACTCAGGAATCAAGGAATTGATCTTCTTGGCCATTCCGGTGTGATCAACGCCAATCAAGGTCGGTACGTTGTGGCCCATGGCATTCATGGTGTGATGGCTCTTGTGACAGTGGAAGGCCCAATCGCCTTCTTCGTCGGCAAGAAATTCAATTTGCCGCATCTGACCAACAGCCACATCAGTCGTGACCTCGTACCAGCGTGTGCTCTTGGGCGTTGGGCCCCCATCAGTGCCAGTGACAAGAAACTCGTGTCCGTGCAAGTGAATGGGGTGGTTCGTCATCGTCAAATTGCCTATTCGAATGCGCACCTTGTCATTGAGCCGAACGTTGAGCGAGTCGATGCCGGGGAAGATGCGGCTGTTCCAACTCCAAAGGTTGAAATCCAGCATGGTCATGATCTTGGGTGTGTAGCTTCCGGGGTCGATGTCGTAAGCGTTGAGCAAAAAGCAAAAGTCCCGATTCACTTCATCTATCAGGGGATTTTTGTCTTTGGGGTGCGTGACCCAGAAACCCATCATGCCCATGGCCATCTGTGTCATTTCATCCGCATGCGGGTGATACATGAAGGTGCCAGGGCGGCGGGCCACAAACTCATAGACAAACGTCTTTCCCGGTGAGATGGCCGGTTGATTCAACCCTGCAACCCCATCCATGCCGTTGGGCAGTCTTTGACCGTGCCAATGAATACTGGTGTGCTCAGGGAGTTTGTTGGTGACAAAGAGCCGGACACGGTCACCTTCAACCACTTCAATGGTGGGGCCGGGGCTTTGCCCGTTGTAGCCCCACAGATGAGCCTTGAAACCAGGGGCCATCTCGCGCACCACCGGTTCGGCCACCAAGTGAAACTCTTTGACGCCATTGTTCATGCGCCAGGGCAATGTCCAACCATTGAGTGTGACCACCGGGTTGTAGCCGCGCCCAGTGTTGGGCACGAGTGGCGGCATGGTGTCTGGACTGGTTTGAATAACAGGTTCGGGCAGCGCTGCAAGGGCTACGCGACTCACTGCACTGGCCGCAACGGCTCCACCGGCAATACCGGCCGCTTTGAAAAAATCTCTTCTGGATGTCATGGGTTCTCTCTCCTATTTAATGTCCCGCTGCGCCCGCACTCGGAGCGCTGGACATCACGGATAAGGATGTGGCGGTGGGGCGACCGATCAACGACGCCTGCAAGGCGGCGTCCGCCAGCCAAAATTGCTGCTGCGCATCGATGGCGGCTGTCACGGTGCCGACCTGATCGCGGGCATCGGCCAACAATTCGAATACGCCAATCAGCATGCCGTTGTAGCGAAGCTGGTTTTCTTCCGAAATCACGCGGCGCACGGGCAGTACCTCATCCCGATAATGCTTGGCCACATCAAACGCGGTACGGTAGGCGGAGTAGCCCTCGCGCAGACTGGAGCCCGCCGCACGCACCGTGGCTTCCAATTGATTGGCCGCCGCGAGTGTTCGGGCATTCCATGCATCACGCTGCATGCCGCCCCAGTCAAAAATTGGCAAACGAACCGCCACCTCAAAACCGCGTGGATCGGTCTTTGTTCCCTCAGCGTTGTCAAATACCGTATTGCGCCGCGCGGTCAGCTCGATGTCGGTAAAGCTGGTGACAACGTTCAAGCCTTGCGCCTTGCCCGCAGCAGCCAGTGCGCTTTGCGCCAACCGAATGTCCAGGCGACCTTGCGTGGCCAAAGCGCCCACGGCATTGGGTTCGAGCGGAGTTTTGGGCAACTCGGGCAGTCGCTCGGGCAGCTTGAGCATCTGGGCTTGCGACTCGTCCAGGCCCAGCAAACGAACCAATTCCTCTTGGCTTGCGGTGGCTTTGTGTTGTGCAGTTGCCAACCGGGTGGCCGCATCGGCATAAAAAGATTGCTCGCGGGCGCGGCTGATGCGGTTGAAGTTCCCCACCGACTGCATACGTCGCGCGAGTTCAGCACCCGCCTCAGCGCTCTCAAGCACTTGCCGCGCGTAGCCGAGAGTCTGTTGAGCGGCTACAGCCCGCACCCAAGCTTGACGCACTTGCGTGACACGATCCACCACCTCAGCAGACAAACGCAGTTGCGCTTGCTCGATGCGGCGCTCGGCGGTGCCTGCTCGGACTGGCAGGGTCAAAAGATCCAGCAGCCCAAACGAAAGCGCCCGTCCTAACTCCAGCTCGTCGCCGACCACCATGCGCTCGAAGCTAAAGATGGGATTGGCAATGCGACCGCTCTGTGCCGCATCAGCAGCTTCCACCCAGCCTTGTGCCAGCAGCGCCTGCAAGGCATGGCTGTTGGTTAAGGCGAGTTGAACCGCTTCTTTCTGTCCTAGGGGCTTGGACAGCCATTGGGCCGCAAATTGAGCACGTTGCTCGCGTTCTTGATTGCTTTGGGCCAAGCTCAACTGTCCATCAGTGAAACTTCTGGTCTCGGTGTTGACGCGGCTCACGTTCTGCTCAAGGCTGACGCTGGCACAGCCAGACAAGACCCCAATAGCGGCTAAGGTCACCGCCAGCTTGGTGCGGCGCATTGTGAGCAAGTGCCTCATTTCTTGCCTCCTTCATGGTGTCCAGCGTGGGGATCGGCCGCCGGTGGTGTAGCGGGCGCTGACTGACCGGCTGCAGCTTCCTTGGCGTAGGTGCGCCAGCCGCCAATGAGGCCCACCCGATCATTGGCCTCACGCCAGGATTGCACTGCCTGATCGGCGTAGCCCTTGTAGCTCGCCAAAGTGGAGCTGTACTGCAAACGCGTCGGTATTGGATTGGCCTGGCTTTTCTCTGAAGGCTCTGCCAGCGCGGCACTGGTAGACAGAACGCAGAGCAGCGGCAACAGGCTTTTGGGTAGGGACGGACGAGAGAACATCACTGTGGGCACCTTTCAAACTATGAGCAATGGGAGCGAGTTTGTGTCACCTCCCCTGTCGGGAAGGTGATCCAAAGATGACAATTTTGTAATCTTTCAGCCATATTTCAAAAATACTGTCACACTAGTGGGAAGCAATGGATGGACTAGGCACGTGAAAATACTGATCGTTGAAGACGAACCCAAAACCGGTGAATACCTGCGCCAAGGTCTGAATGAAGCCGGGTTTGTCGCGGATTTGGCGGCTACCGGCAGTGATGGGCTGCACTTGGCCTTGCATGGCGAATACGACTTGGTGATCTTGGACGTGATGCTGCCGGAACTTGATGGCTGGCAGGTGTTGGCATCACTGCGGCGACGCGGGCTGGAAATGCCGGTACTTTTTCTGACGGCCCGCGACCAGGTGGAAGACCGTGTGAAGGGGCTGGAGCTGGGAGCCGACGACTACTTGGTTAAGCCGTTTTCTTTTGCCGAGTTGTTGGCTCGCGTGCGCACCATCCTTCGGCGTGGGCGCGGCAGCGGACTTGATAGCAACGTCCTGCGTGTGGATGATCTGGAATTGGATTTGCTGCGCCGTCGTGTTTCACGGGGTGGGCGCCGCATTGACTTGACCGCCAAGGAGTTCGGCTTGCTGGAGCTCTTGATGCGTCGACAAGGTGAAGTCTTGCCACGCTCGTTGATTGCATCTCAGGTGTGGGACATGAACTTCGACTCCGACACTAACGTCATCGAAGTGGCCGTGCGCCGATTGCGACTGAAGGTTGACGATGGGCAATCGATCAAACTGATCCAGACCGTGCGCGGCATGGGCTACGTGCTGGAAGTGCCGCAGGAGCCCTGAATGTTGCGCCGCTTATCGTTGCCCCGTTTATCGCTGACCAGCCGCCTGAGTTTCTTCTTCACCTTGGTCGCAGCCTGTGTCTTGCTGGGCCTAAGCGGCCTGTTCATGACGGCGGCAGACCGCCATTTCAGCGATCTGGACCGAAGCACATTGCAGGACAAGCAGCATTTGATCGATGACATCCTGACCAGTGCCAATTCTCCCGAAGACCTGCGTTGGCGGCTCTCAGAATCACTCAATCATCATCATGGCCTGTTCGTGCAAGTCACCACGCAGACAGGGCAGAAGCTGTTTGAAACCGATGGATTCCCGGCAACCAATCGCTGGTTGCTCCTCGAGCACGAAACGCTTTTGCATGCATTGAAGGGTGGGCGACACGGGCAGAGGCAATACCGTGTTCAGCAGTTTCATGCCAACGCGCACTACGCGCCCGAGGCCCCTCTTGTGATCATCTTGGCCACGGATACGGCCCACCACCAGCATTTTCTGGATGAACTGCTGCGCACACTTGGGGTATACACAGCAGCAGCCATTTTGGTCAGCGGCCTGCTCGGCTGGACAGCAGTCTATTTGGGTCTTTCCCCCCTGCGGGCCATCAAAGCGCATGCAGCCGCCGTGACTGCTCAACGCTTGCAAGCATGCATGCCAGTTCAGGCCGTGCCCGTAGAGATGGCCGATCTGGCGCAAACCCTCAACCAAATGCTGGAGCGACTTCAAGAGGACTTTCGACGATTGTCAGAATTTTCCTCGGATCTGGCTCATGAGCTGCGTACCCCAATCAGCAACTTGCTCACCCAGACCCAGGTGACCCTGGCTGCTCGGCGTGATAACGCGGACTACCGCGACATCCTTGCCTCCAATGCTGAGGAATTACAACGTCTAGCCCGCATGGTGGCCGATATGCTGCTGCTGGCTAAGACCGAACGTGGGGTGGATCTTCCACACAAAGAAGGCTTTATGGTTGCCGATGAAGCCCGGACTTTGATCGACTTCTACGAGGCAGTAGCGGACGAAAAGAACATCAAACTCACGTTACAAGGCAATGGGCGTATCGACGGCGACCGCCTCATGTTCCGTCGCGCACTGAGTAACCTTCTATCCAATGCGCTGCGCCACGCTCCCGAGGGCGGTACAGTGGATGTCATTGTTTCGGAATCGGCGCACTTCACCGAAATTACCGTGGGGAACACCGGCAAGGACATTGACCCGCAGGCCTTGCCGCGATT
>JBJOJH010000043.1:0-8871 GCA_046046715.1 Pseudomonadota bacterium
CATCAGGCGCGGCTGGAACGCCTTGCCGTCCCACTTGGGCTCGATCTGGCTCTTGCACACACCCAGAATTGCTACTTCAGGCGCATTGATGATGGGCGTGAAGTAACGACCACCGATGCCACCCAGGCTGGAGATGGTGAAACTCGCACCACTCATGTCGGCCGGGCCCAACTTACCATCGCGAGCTTTCTTGGCCAACTCACCCATCTCCTGGCTGATCTGAAGCACACCTTTTTTGTCGGCATCCTTGATCACGGGGACCACCAGACCGTTGGGGGTGTCGGCAGCAAAGCCGATGTGGAAATACTGCTTGTAAACCAGTGCGTCGCCGTCCAGCGAGCTGTTGAACTCGGGGAACTTCTTCAGCGCAGCCACGCAGGCTTTGATCAGGAACGCCAGCATGGTGACCTTGACGCCGCTCTTCTCGTTTTCCTTGTTGGTTGAGACGCGGAAGGCTTCGAGGTCGGTGATGTCAGCGTCGTCGTGGTTGGTGACCGCCGGGATCATGACCGCATTGCGCAACAGGTTGGCGCCGCTGATCTTCTTGATTCGGCCCATTTCCTTGCGTTCGATGGGGCCGAACTTGGCGAAGTCCACCTTGGGCCAAGGGATCAGGCCCAGCTCGGAACCACCACCGCCCGTGGCGGCAGGTGCCTTGGCAGCCTGCGCCTTGGTCTGGGTAGCACCGGTCATCACCGACTTCGTGAAGTTCTGAATGTCAGCTGCCGTGATGCGACCTTTGAGGCCTGAGCCCCTGAGCTCTTCCAGGGGCACACCCAATTCGCGAGCGAACTTGCGCACTGAGGGAGAAGCGTGGGGCAGGCCCACAGGGGCCACGGTTGGGTTATGAGCTGGCACAGGCACAGCCACCGCAGCACTTGCCGCAGCGGCAGGCATGGCAGCAGCGGCAACCGGTGCGGATGGGGATGCAGGTGCAGGTGCAGGTGCAGGCGCAGCGGCACTGGCCACAGCAGGCGCCGTCACAGCGGCACCACCAGCACCTTCAAGCATCGCGATCAGGTCGCCAATGTTGACCGTATCGCCCAACTTGACCTTCAGATCCTTCAGCACGCCGGCGTGACTGGAGGGAATTTCCATGGAGGCCTTGTCGGACTCGACGGTGATCAGCGACTGCTCGACCTTGATCGCATCTCCCACCTTGACCAGCACTTCAATGACGGCAACGTCCTTGAAGTCACCGATATCAGGCACGCGAATCTCGATGGGCCCGGAAACGGTAGCGGCAGCGGCGGTGGGTGCAACAGCGGCGGGCGCAGCGGCAACCGGTGCGGGCGCGGCGACGGCAGCAGCCAAAGGGGCTTCGGCAGCTGCTGGTGCAGACGCAGCACCTGCAGCTTCCAGAACCAAAACGATGCTGCCTTGTTTGACCTTGTCACCCAGCTTCACGCGCAGCTCTTTCACCACACCGGCTGTGCTGGAGGGGATTTCCATGGAGGCCTTGTCGGACTCAACGGTGATCAGCGACTGCTCGGCTTTCACGGTGTCGCCGGGTTTCACCAGCAACTCGATCACGGCCACTTCATCAAAGTCCCCAATATCGGGGACCTGTACTTCTACCAATGCCATAAATGTCTCCAAATCTGTTCAGGTGAGCACAGTGCCTGGGCTAGCCCCACACTGTGCTTTAAAGGGGTTGATCAAGCGTAGAGGGGGTTGACCTTGTCGGCATTGATGCCGTACTTGGCGATCGCCTCGGCCACCTTGGCGACTGGCAATTTGCCCTCCTCGCTCAGGGCCTTGAGCGCTGCAACCACGATGTAGTGACGGTTTACCTCAAAGTGCTCACGCAGCTTGCTGCGGAAGTCGGAGCGGCCAAAACCGTCAGTACCCAACACCTTGTAGGTGCGACCTTGTGGCACGAAGGGGCGAATCTGCTCAGCGTAGGCCTTCATGTAGTCGGTCGATGCCACCACGGGGCCAGTGGACTTGCCCAATTGCTGCGCCACGAACGAGACGCGTGGCGTCGCGGTGGGGTGCAGCAGGTTGTAGCGCTCGGCATCCTGACCATCACGTGTCAACTCGTTGAAGCTGGGGCAGCTCCAGACGTCGGCGGCAATGCCCCAGTCTTTTTCAAGCAAAGCCTGCGCGGCGATCGACTCACGCAAGATGGTGCCCGAACCCAGCAGCTGCACGCGTTGATCTCCGGCTGCGCCGGGCTTGCACAGATACATGCCCTTCAGAATTTGCTCTTCGGTGCCGGCGGTCAGGCCGGGCATGGCGTAGTTCTCGTTCAAGAGCGTGAGGTAATAGAAGACGTTGTCCTGCTTCTCCACCATGCGCTTGAGGCCGTGATGCAGGATCACACCCACCTCATGTGCAAAAGTGGGGTCGTAAGAAATACAGTTCGGAATGGTGTTGGCCATGATGTGGCTGTGACCGTCTTCGTGCTGCAAGCCTTCGCCATTCAGCGTGGTGCGGCCCGATGTACCGCCCAACAAGAAACCGCGTGCCTGCATATCGCCAGCGGCCCAGGCCAGGTCGCCAATGCGCTGGAAACCGAACATCGAGTAGTACACGTAGAACGGCACCATGATGCGGTTACTGGTGCTGTAGCTGGTGGCCGCAGCAATCCAGCTGCTCATGCCGCCGGCTTCATTGATACCCTCTTGCAGGATCTGACCCGCCTTGTCTTCCTTGTAATACATGACCTGATCTTTGTCGACCGGCGTGTACTGCTGACCTGCTGGGTTGTAAATACCGATTTGGCGGAACAAGCCTTCCATACCAAAGGTACGGGCTTCGTCCACCAGAATGGGCACCACACGTGGGCCCAAGGCCTGGTCGCGCAACAACTGGGTCAAAAAGCGCACATAGGCCTGGGTCGTCGAAATTTCGCGACCTTCAGCCGTGGGCTCGATCACGCTCTTGAAGGTATCCAGCGAAGGAACCGTAAAGTTTTCTTCGGCTTTGGTGCGACGATGGGGCAAGTAACCACCCAAGGCCTGGCGGCGCTCGTGCAGATACTTCATTTCGGGAGTGTCATCCGCCGGCTTGTAGAACGGAATCTTCGACAGCTCGCTGTCAGGAATTGGGATATTGAAGCGATCGCGGATGTACTTGATGTCCTCGTCGGTCAGCTTCTTGGTCTGGTGAACGTTGTTCTTGCCTTCGCCCGCCTTGCCCATGCCATAACCCTTGACGGTCTTGATCAGCAGCACCGTGGGTTGACCCTTGTGGTTGACAGCCTTGTGGTAGGCCGCATACACCTTTTGCGGATCGTGGCCACCGCGCTTGAGGTTCCAGATGTCGTCGTCGCTCATCTTGGAGACCATCTCCAGCGTGCGGGGGTCCTTGCCGAAGAAGTTCTTACGGACAAAGGCGCCATCGTTGGCCTTGAAAGACTGATAGTCACCGTCCAGCGTGTCCATCATCACCTTCTTGAGCGCGCCATCCTTGTCGCGGGCCAGCAGAGGATCCCACTCGCTGCCCCACAGCAACTTGATCACGTTCCAGCCAGCACCGCGGAACTCACCTTCGAGTTCCTGAATGATCTTGCCATTGCCACGCACCGGGCCGTCCAGACGCTGCAAATTGCAGTTGATCACGAAGATCAGGTTGTCCAGACCCTCGCGCGCAGCCAGACCAATGGCGCCGAGCGATTCGGGCTCATCCATTTCGCCGTCGCCACAGAACACCCAGACCTTGCGGTTTTCGGTGTTGGCAATGCCGCGTGCGTGCAGGTACTTCAGGAAACGGGCTTGGTAGATGGCCATCAGAGGGCCCAGGCCCATGGACACCGTGGGGAACTGCCAGAACTCAGGCATCAGCTTGGGGTGCGGATAGCTCGACAAGCCCTTGCCGTCCACCTCCTGGCGGAAGTTCAGCAGCTGCTCTTCGGTCAGACGACCTTCCAGGTAGGCGCGTGCATAAACACCAGGGGACACGTGGCCCTGGATATAGAGGCAATCACCGCCATGGTTTTCGCTCTCCGCATGCCAGAAATGGTTGAAGCCGGCGCCAAACATGTGAGCCAGCGATGCAAATGAACCTATGTGGCCACCCAGGTCACCGCCGTCTTCGGGGTTGTGGCGGTTGGCCTTGACGACCATGGCCATGGCATTCCAGCGCATGTAGGCACGCAGACGCTCTTCGATCTCGATGTTGCCAGGGCAGCGCTCTTCCTGGTCCTTTTCGATGGTGTTCACATAACCGGTGGTGGCCGAGAAGGGCATATCGATGCTCTGCTGGCGTGCATGCTCAAGCAATTGCTCAAGCAGGAAGTGGGCGCGCTCGGGGCCTTCACTCTGAATGACGGCGCTCAATGCGTCCATCCACTCTCGCGTCTCCTGGGAATCTGCATCGACCGGTATGGAACCAAAAAGGTTCGCGGGAACTGCTGACATGTCTGCCTCCTGTTGTGGGTAAATCAATCTTAATCCGTCGCAGATTGTCACATATTTTCATATTTTTTCAAATAGCGCTTTTCAATACCGCATTATGAAATTTATTGAAAATGTCACAACGAATGTGACGCGAAGAGCTAAATTCCCTGGCCTACACTGCCGCCATGTCGCAAACGCTGCCCCTGATAGATCTGGTGAATGAGCGCACAGTGGTCCACCGTATCAAGCGTTGGTGGTTGCACTTGCCTTCGCATCGGCAAGACAGATTTGCCATGTTGGCCCCAGTTATGGCGGTTTTGCTTTTTCTGGCAGCCATCATTTCTGCCTTGAGCTATTTGCGCCTGGAAGAGATGGACCGGGAACAGGAGGCGGTTCGCCGGGATGTCGAATACACCCAGCAACGCTTGCGTTTGCGCTTGTTGGAGCGACAAGAGCTGCTGATGAAGCTGGCACGAGACATTTCCAACCGGGAACTGGAGGCCGAGGGTTTCAAGGATCGAGCCGAAGAGATGGTGAGCCTGTACCCAGAGCTCGAACGCATCAGCTGGGTCAACGAAAGACGACGGGTCAGAGCCAGCGTGGACACGGCCAATCAAACCGCCAGCCAGGCTCGCGCGATAGGTGACTTCATCAGGTCCCCTGACACTTTGGCAACCCTGGCCCTCACACAAGACTTACGCCAACCCGTGTATGCACAGCAGCCTGCCAGCACCGATGCAGCGCCACTGCTGCAATTGCACATCCCACTCACCGACAAGGGACGGTTCGCCGGCGTGGTGCTGGCGGAGTATTCGGTAGACGGGCTTTACCGCTATGGCGTGCCCAATGAGGTGGCCGCACGATATGCGGTCTCCATGCACGATGCCGATGGCACGCGCCTGGCCGGGACGGTTCTGCCCAACCGGGGTCCCGGACATCGGCAACTGCCCTGGGCCTCCAACGCCAATGCCTATGAAGTACCGGTCTCTCCCGTTGGAAATGGACTGGTGATTCGGGCCCAGCCCTACCGCACCTCTCTGGGCTTTGTGGGCAGCGGTCTTTTTTGGCTGGTCAGCGCGCTGAGCGCCATGACGGCCTGGATGCTAATCGGCAACTGGCGTCACATGCGCCGGCGCATGCGAGCGCAGCAAGAACTCATCTCCGAGACCAACTTTCGCCGGGCCATGGAGAACTCCATGCTCACCGGCATGCGCGCCATGGATCTGAAAGGCCGCATCACCTACGTCAATGCTGCTTTTTGCAAAATGACAGGCTGGAGCGAAGTGGACCTGGTCGGAACCACTGCGCCGTTCCCCTACTGGCCAGACGCCGATCGGGAGGCCCTGACCGCCGCCTTGCAAGACGAGATCAGCGGCAAAACCACGGTAGGTGGTATTCAGGTTCGGGTGAAACGCAAGGACGGTGCCATGTTTGAGGCCCGTCTGTATGTATCGCCCTTGATCGACGCAGTGGGCAAACACACCGGCTGGATGACCTCCATGACCGACATCACCGAGCCCAATCGAATTCGGGAACAGCTCTCTGCCTCTTACGAACGCTTCACGACCGTGCTGGAAGCTCTGGACGCCTCTATCTCGGTTGCACCTTTGGGCAATGAAGAAATCCTCTTTGCCAACAAACTCTATCGCCAGTGGTTTGGCACCGAGCCCTCTGGCCATCTGCAAATGATGGCGCAATCTGGTCTTTACCAGCGCAAGGCATCCGACGAAATTGGCGACACCGTGGACAGCTATGCCGGCATGCCCATGGGATCCCTGCAGGAGGCGGAAACTGAAAGTGCAGAGATTTACCTCACCCACCTGGGAAAGTGGCTGGAGGTCCGTACCCGCTATCTGAGCTGGGTGGATGGACGCCTCGCCCAGATGGTGATTGCCACGGACATTACCGCCCGCCGCTTGGCTGAGGAGCGGGAAGCGGCGCAGGCTGAGCGTGCACAAAACGCCAGCCGTTTGATCACCATGGGTGAAATGGCTTCCAGCGTGGCCCATGAATTGAACCAGCCGCTGACCGCCATCAACAACTACTGCAATGGCATGGTGTCGCGAATCAGGGCGCGTCAGATCAAGGAAGAGGACCTGCTTTCAGCGCTGGAAAAGACGGCCCGCCAAGCCCACCGGGCCGGCCAGATCATTCAGCGCATCCGCTCATTTGTTAAGCGTAGCGAGCCCAACCGCACGCTGTCCGATGTCCATGACATCGTGAACGAGGCAGTGGAGTTGGCAGACATCGAAATGCGACGGCGCAATGTGCGCCTGGTTCATCACGTGGCAGAAGGTCTGGCACCGCTCATGGTGGACCCCATTCTGATTGAACAGGTGCTAGTCAACCTGCTGAAAAACGGTGCGGAGTCGGTCGACTCAGCCGATCGCCCCTCAGGTTCCCGCGAGGTTGAACTACTTGTGGCGCCACGGTTAGAAGATGGTCAGGCTGTCGTTGCCTTTTGCGTACAGGACACTGGCAAGGGCATCACGCCGGAGGTCATGGAGCGGCTTTATGAGGCGTTTTTCTCGACCAAGGTCAACGGCATGGGCATCGGCCTGAGCCTTTGCCGTTCGATCATCGAAAGCCATCAGGGGCGCATGACAGCGGAGAACATCTACAATGCCGGCCTCGTTGAAGGCTGCCGTTTTACGTTCTGGTTGCCGCAGGACAGTCAGCCTGCTACTGCCGGAGATCAGGGGCAACAACGACTTATCCCAGGTTAAATAATGAGCTTGATTCCCAAAAAAGGAACGGTGTTTGTTGTCGATGATGACGAGGCCGTTCGCGATTCGCTCCAGTGGCTGCTTGAGGGCCAAGACTACCGTGTGCGATCGTTCGATTCGGCGGAGTCCTTTCTGGTTCGCTATGACCTGCGAGAAGTTGCCTGCCTGATTGTGGACATCCGCATGGGTGGGATGACCGGTCTGGAACTCCAGAATCGGCTAATCGAGCAGAATTCCCCGCTTCCCATAGTGTTTATCACCGGCCACGGTGATGTGCCTATGGCCGTTGACACCATGAAAAAAGGTGCGATGGATTTCATTCAGAAGCCCTTCAAGGAAGAGCAGCTGCTGAACCTGGTGGAGCGCATGCTGGAACGGGCCAACGAGACCTTCGCGGGTCATATGCAGTCCGTTAACCGTGACGCGCTGCTTGCCAAGCTCACCATGCGTGAATCCCAGGTCCTGGAACGCATCGTGGCCGGCCGCCTGAACAAACAGATCGCCGACGATCTGGGCATCAGCATCAAGACCGTCGAAGCCCACCGAGCCAACATCATGGAAAAGCTCAGTGCCAACACAGTTGCAGACCTGCTGAAGATTGCCTTGACCCAGGCTCCGGCCAAAGCCTGACACCGAACTGCCCTCAGCCCACAAGCCCCTCCCTGAACGCGCCCGCAGCATTCTGTTTGCGGGCGTTTTGACTTCAAGCTCCTGCTCATATGACCACATCCCACCCATTAGCCCAATTGATAGATGGAAACGCGCTGTCACGCCAACTTCGTGAAGACGTTGCCCGACGCGCCGCTGCCCTGACCCAAGGTGGCATCACGCCTGGACTGGCGGTGATCCTGGTCGGCGAGAACCCGGCCAGCCAGGTTTACGTGCGCAACAAGGTCAAGGCCTGCCAGGACAGCGGCCTGCATTCGGTGCTGGAGAAATACGACGCGAGCATGAGCGAAGCCGATTTGCTGGCCCGCGTGGATGCCCTGAACCAGGACCCATCTATCCACGGCATCCTGGTTCAGCTGCCCTTGCCCGCACACATCGATGCCCAGAAAGTGATCGAGGCCATCTCACCCGCCAAGGACGTGGACGGTTTTCACGTTGCCAGTGCGGGCGCATTGATGACCGGCACGCCAGGGTTCTGGCCCTGCACCCCCTATGGCTGCATGAAGATGCTGGAATCCATAGGCTACGAACTGCGCGGCAAACACGCCGTCGTCATTGGCCGCAGCAACATCGTGGGCAAGCCCATGGCGTTGATGCTGCTGCAAAAAAACGCCACCGTCACCATCTGTCACAGTGCCACACCCGATCTCAAGGCCATGACCCTGCAGGCCGATGTGATCGTGGCTGCGGTGGGCAAACGCAATGTGCTGACGGCCGACATGGTCAAGCCAGGGGCAGTGGTGCTGGACGTGGGCATGAACCGCACCCCCGAGGGCAAGCTGTGCGGCGACGTCGATTTTGAGGGCGTACGCCAGGTGGCCAGCTACATCACCCCCGTGCCGGGAGGTGTGGGCCCCATGACGATCACGATGTTGCTGGTCAACACCCTTGAAGCTGCAGAACGCGCCGCCAACTGAGTACCCATGAACAATCCTCTGCTCTCTTTTGATGACCTGCCCCTGTTTGACCGCATCGAGGCAGGCCACGTTGCACCGGCAGTAGACGCCTTGCTGCAGGGCGCCGAACTGGCGCTTCAAACAGTCACAGCGCCCGAATTTCCATCGAAGTGGCTCGCCATTTCCAGCGTGCTGGACGTTGCCACCGAGAGACTAGGCCGCGCCTGGGGTGCTGTC
>JBJOJH010000044.1:0-15632 GCA_046046715.1 Pseudomonadota bacterium
GTTTGATATTGGCGGTCTAGGGCGTTGTCCAAACGCATCGTTAACTCGATACCCGGTGCCAGTTCGCGGCGTGCACTTAAGTTGAGCAGCGCGTATGCCGGCAGGTCCGGATTCGTACTGGTGTCGGGTCGGCGACCGGTGAAGCTCAGGTCCGTACCCCAACGCCAGCCAGCCCAAGGCATAGTAGCGCCGATAGACGCCATCGCCTGTGCCCGACGAACCAGTTGCTGGCCAGTGCTTTCATTCACGGGATTCTGCAGCGTCAGGCTTGAGCGCCAATCACCACCGCCCATAGGTCCAGCAGCAATGACTTCAAGACCTTCATTGCTACTGCGGCTGATGTTTTCAAATTTAGAGGAATTCATGTCGTATAGAAGCAAATCACGGGTTTGGGTATGGAAAGCAGTACCACGAACAACTGTCCCCTCCTGGCTCCATTGCAACCCGGTCTCGTACGAACGGGCAGATTCAGGCCTGAGCGCAGGATTGCCCCCCAATACCGCATACAAGTACCCAAGGGGAGGCAAGTTGAATGCTGTCGAGGTGCTCACTACCCACTTAAGAGCTGGATTGATTTGAAACCCATAGCCTGCATAAAACGTACTGCGTGAGTCAATAGCCTCAGGTCGATCGTGACGCATATTTAGCTGGAAACTATGTTGACCAAGGTTACCGTTGGCGCCGCCGAACACCGCAAAGACATCACGCGATTTGTTCAAATAGCCCCCAGAGTTATCGCTGCTGAACAGCGCCTGATTTTGTGTTTCAGCTCCCCCAGTGAACAGCCAATCGCCAGCGGCTAAAAAATGAGTCCAATTCAGAGTGCCGGTTTGAGTGGTGTCACGGCTCTCATATCCAGACGCCAGTAGTGCGTCATAGATCGCAAGTTCACGACCACTGCGGTAGCTCAATTCGCTTCGCCATTGTTGCGTCCACTGGTTAAGTGTCTGAAGGGACCAGTTTTCACGACGGGCACTCCCCTTGTAAATTTCGCTAGCAGTCCCCCATCCACCCCCGTCTGAGTCAAAACGACCACTGCTACCGTCGGCCTTAAATCCCAAGCTATGCCCAGGAGACCATTCGTGTTTGAGAGACACCTGGTACGAGTCGTTACGGTAACCATCGCGGTCGGGGTTTTCGTCAGGATACTGGGTCACATTCATCGCTGGTACACCCCTCGTCTGGAAATGACTGATTCCCACGTTAAAAGAGGTTCCTTCGTACCCTCCGCCAAATCCTGCGGACGAACGCAAGCTTCCATTGGAGCCCGCCTCCAGGCCCGCTGAAGCACTCGGCCGGCCCTTGCCCTGACGGGTAAAAATTTGAATCACACCCCCCACAGCGCCGCTACCGTAAATGGCAGAGACATTGCCGCGAACAATTTCCACTCGTTCCACTTGGTCGAGCATGATGTGCTCCAGACTAACCGCACCTGTCGTGTCCTGTTTGGTCATGGGTACGCCGTCAATCAAGACCAACACCTGCATAGATGCGCTGCCGCGAAGGTACAGCGTGCTCGCCATACCACGACCACCATTCTGGGTGTACTGAAAACCCGCCTCACGGGCCAACAAGCTGGGCAAATCGACCGCTTGTGAGCGCTCAATGGCATCGCGAGCAAGCACCGTTGTAAAAGGCAGGGCATCAGTCACCACCTGCTCTGACAAACTGGCCGTGACCACGATATCAGCCAGTCTCACATTGGCCTCTGGCTCCGCTGCCAGGGCAGGCAAGGACAGGGTCAGTGCGGGCAAAGCACTACCCAAAGCCATAGGAAGCGCAGCCAAACGCGCACGGAAAACACGATTTTTCATGGAAGTACATATCAACAAAAGTCCTCACCGGCTTCCCCGCCAGTGCTTGGACGTGTCGGTCGCCGCATCACCTTGATGACGCAAGCAACCACCTTGTTGGCCGGTATCCGGGCTGGCAGAACCACGCTCAAAGCCTTCCCAGGCGCTTGTTCGGCACGCCCAGTGACTGTGTGATGAGAGTTGAGCCTTGCGACTCGTCTGCTTGACCGTTGCGGGGGCAGCGCAGGTTTGAATGGCCATGGCCAAGCTTCCTGCTTCCCGTTGAACTGCGTCATGTGAACCACAACGCGAGCACCAACGGGTGGCATTTTAGGGGCCGATACTGTCGCAAACCCTACAATTGCCCGCTATGTCGAACACGTCCCCAACCGATTCCATACAACTCGTCGCGGAACGGGTTGAACGGCTTTTGCTCCGGCACGAGGAGCTGCAACGCACCAATGCGCTGCTGAGTGCACAGGTCGAAACCCTGACGCGCGAGTGCGACTCCCTCAAATCTCGCCTGGGCGCGGCCAGAGCCCGTGTAGATGCTCTGCTGGAACGCCTGCCGGCTTCGACCACCGCTCCTGCGCCCTTGGCAGCAAGCGTTCACCACCTCAAGTCATGAAACAGATCGAAGTGCAAATCATGGGGCAGAGCTATTTGCTGGGCTGCCCGGAAGGCGGAGACGAGCAGTTGCTGGCTGCTGTACAGCGGGTGGATGCGGCCATGTGCAAGATCCGTGACGGTGGCAAAGTGCGTGCACGCGATCGGATCGCCGTACTAGCGGCACTGAACCTCGCATTTGATCTAGCGGAGATCCCTGCTCCAGCACCCAGCCCGACTACGCCCGAAACGACCTCCGTTGTAGCTGGCGCAACAACAGTCGCAAGTGCACCAGGTGCTTTGTCAGGGACAGATCACGCCACCTTGAACTCCCTTTTGGCGAGGTTGGATACCGCCCTCAACGATGATGGACGCTTGCTCTAAGCCTTGACGTTTGTAGACTGATGAGCGAACGCCGGCACTACAATCTGCACCGTCTGCGGTGCTCACTGGGCTTTATATTTCCTTGAACCAATGCTCTACGAGCTCGGGCTTGGAACATCGCCTGGCTGGTGTGATCATCTCGCGTCAGATGAACCCGACGCCAACGCTGACCTCGCCCACCTGAACCCCGGTTCAGGATGACGGTCTGGTGGCATTCGCAGACAACTTCCACCACCCACACACAAAAATATGACCCTCGAACCCAATTTGGTGGTTGGATTAGCACTTCTTGGTTTGGGAACCGGTTTTCTGGCCGGTCTGCTCGGCATCGGTGGTGGCATGCTGATGGTGCCTTTTGTGACCTTCATCATGACTCAGCGCGGCCTATCGGCAGACCTGGCCGTAAAGATGGCCATCGCTACCTCGATGGCAACCATCATGTTCACCTCCATCTCCAGCGTACGTGCGCATCATCAGCGTGGCGCAGTCCGCTGGGACATCGTACGTAGGCTGGCACCCGGTATCGTGCTGGGTAGCGCGATTGCCAGCCTGGGCGTTTTTGCGGTCGTCAAAGGCTCCACCCTCGCGATCTTCTTTGGCCTATTCGTGAGCTTTTCCGCCACACAGATGTTTTTGGACCGCAAGCCTGCGCCGGGTCGCCAAATGCCTGGCACGCTGGGTCAGTTGGGAGCAGGCTCCGTCATCGGCTTCATGTCGGGCCTGGTCGGCGCGGGTGGCGGGTTTATCAGCGTGCCCTTTATGACCTGGTGCAATGTTGCCATTCACAACGCGGTGGCTACCAGCGCCGCCCTCGGATTTCCGATTGCGGTGGCCAACGTAGTGGGCTATGTGATCAGTGGCCAGGCTGTTCAAGGCCTGCCCCCCCTGTCTCTAGGCTATGTTTGGGCACCCGCCTTGGGGGTCATTGCAGTTTGTAGCGTGCTCACGGCACCCCTGGGCGCTAAGGCGGCACACAAACTACCTGTAAAAAGGCTCAAACGCATCTTCGCGCTGACCCTGTATGTCCTGGCTGCCTACATGCTCTGGAAGGGCATTAACTAACACTGACCTTGGTGCCTGTTTTTCAGGCATGGCCTCAGCATCCAACAAGAGCGCGGTTCTCGGGGCTTATTCCTACCGTTATCCACAGACTGGGACACAGACAGCGTGGGTAAGTTTTTTGATGCGCACACAACACCACAATGAGCACACTTCCGTCCTGCCCTCTCTGCAAGTCTGAATACACGTATCAAGGCGGAGAAATGTTCATTTGCCCTGAATGCGCGCATGAGTGGGCTTTAGCCACTGACACCGCCACACCGGATCAGCGCCTGTGGAAAGATGCTCATGGCAACGTGCTACAGGACGGTGACGCCGTCACATTGATCAAGGACCTGAAAATCAAAGGGTCTTCTTCCGTCGTGAAAGTCGGCACCAAAGTCAAAAATATCCGCCTGATCGACGGTGACCACGACATCGACTGCAAGATCGACGGCTTTGGGGCCATGCAGCTGAAGTCGGAATACGTCAAAAAAGCCTGAAGCCCATCCAGCCTAAGCGACCCTAGCCACCAGATGGGTGACGCATAGCTCAGCAAAACATAAGCGCCAGCCAGGCCGGGTCATCCAGCACATTCACGAGCATGAAGTTGGATACCCGGTAAGCCCAGTAGTGCAGCGAGACCACCAGGTCAGCCAGTTTCATGCTGCTAGCCCTTTACCCCTTGAGGGCACCCGAGGCCAACATGGCCTTGAGGTCTTTGTACCCCCCCAGCAGGATGCCATCTGCAAACACCATCGGTAAGGTGGGCCAGCCGGTCCACATCTTCAGAGCATTACGACGACGCCACTGACTGAAGTAGCTGCCATATTCAAGGTAGTGATGTTCTATGCCCGCCGAGTGCAGGCGTTTGCGGGCGCTACTGACTACCGGGTTCTGCGCCATACCAACCACCACCACACGATGCTGGGCGATGGCCGCCTGAACTTCTTGCACGATGTCCTGATGGTGATGGGCAATCGTTTCGCGTATCAAGGGGTGAATCTGGGCTTCTTCGAGGATGGGACGCGGCATGCTGAATACCTCCATGAACGGCTAGTGTAGAAAGCAAAAAAGCCCGTAGCTGCTAGAACTACGGGCTAATGACTGGTGGGTTCTGACAGGCTCGAACTGTCGACCTACGGATTAAGAGTCCGCTGCTCTACCAACTGAGCTAAGAACCCCCAAAAACTGGTGGGACCTGCGGGGGTCGAACCCACGACAAACGGATTAAAAGTCCGCTGCTCTACCAACTGAGCTAAGGTCCCAGGGCAAATAACTGTATGTTTTTTGCCAGTTTTCCGAGCAACATTTTGTGTTTTTCGGAAGCCTCAAATTATAGCGCGGTTTTTGTGCCTGTCCTCTTGGATCGCGATATTTCTTCCAGGATTTGACCCGCCGCGCACAGACCAAATGTGGCGGTCACACTGGCCACCGAGCCATAACCATGGCAGTTGAGCGAGCCGTCGCCCTCCAGCGCGCAGGATGAATCTGGCCCTGCTACCGCCTCACGACTGAACACGCATGTCACACCCATTTTTTTGCCGTCGCGTGGCGCGCCATATTGCTTACGCAGGCGGTATCTGAGTTGCGCGAGCAGAGGGTCATGGGTGGTGAAGGCCAGATCATCGACATCCACCTTGTGGGCAAGTCGCTTTCCGCCAGCCGCACCGACAGTGACGAACATCCGGCCGGTTTCACGCGCCCAAACAGCCAGCAGTGTTTTGGCCTTGGGGTCATCGCAGGCATCAATGACCGCGTCCACACCACTGGGCAGTATTTGCGGCCAATTTTCAGGCGTGACGAAATCATCGACGCAGTGGACATGGCACTGATCGTTGATGTGGGCGATGCGCTCACGCATGGCCAGCACCTTGGCCTGCCCCACGGTCGAGTCAAGTGCATGGATCTGCCGATTGATGTTGGACTCACTGACATGATCAAGATCGACCAGGGTCAATTCACCCACACCGCTGCGCGCCAGCGCCTCAGCCGCCCAGGAGCCCACGCCGCCTATGCCGATCACAGCAATGTGGGAACTGCGGATTTTTTCTGCGCCAGCATTTCCATAGAGGCGCTCCAGGCCACTGAAACGACGTTTGAAATCAGACTCGTCCATGCCGCCGATCAAGAAGCACGCTCAATGCGCCAGCGCTGTAACCACAGGGCCGCCATAGCGCCAATAACAATGCCAGCAACCGCCAAAAAACTGGTGATGGACAACGTAGACACACCACTGATGCCTTGGCCGAAGGTGCAGCCCCTGGCAGTCACGCCGCCTATGCCCATCAAGCAGGCACCTATCAAATGCATGGCCAAATCATCGACACCGCCGAAGCCTTCCCACCGAAACGTGCCACTGATGAGCGCTGCCGCAGCCGAGCCGCACACCACACCCAACACAGACACCACGCCGGTGGTCAAGACCTTGTATTGATCGCTGTAGAAGGTCAACCAGTCGATGGCGTAGGCGATGGGCCCAACAAAAGTAAGAGACTCCATCTTCCCAGAATAGGTGCCCAACACGGTCGCTTGCAAGGTATCAGGATGCTCCGCAACAAAGGCAAAATGACCCGTCAGATACCACATGGCACCCGCCACGGCACCGATGGCCAGCCCGGGAAACTGCTGGCTCCAGGTAATCGGGCGGCTTTTGACGAGGGCCAGGGCCACCAACCCCCCGCTCACTATTACACCGGCGTAGATGCCCGCACGGACCGAGGCTAGGCCCCACACCTGCTCCATAAAGTAAGAAATGCGGGCCGAGCTACCCAGCTCCCAGGTCACGCGGTCCAGGGTATTGACACGCAGCACCGCCGTAAGGCCTTTCATAGTCATCGCTGCACTAAACGCGACCACCAAAAAAACCACCAGTGCCTTGAGATTGCCGGCACCAATGCGCACCAGGGTCTTATTGCCACACCCAGACGCGAACACCATGCCGACACCAAAAAGGGCTCCGCCGATCACAGCTGAGAGAGGATAGATGGCGGTTGACTCATACACCGTTAACGCTGGGTCAATCAGGCCGAGCGCGCTCAGTGCAGCAAAGGACAGCGTTGCAACGCCGGCGGCCATGACCCACTGACGAAGGCGGGTCCAGTCCCCAAAATTAAAGGCATCGGCAAGCGCGCCCATGGTGCAGAAATGGGACTTTTGGGATACCCAGCCCAACACAAAGGCAAGGACAAACGCCGCAACAAGAACCTGAGCGGTCAAAGCGGAAACATCAATCAAGTGCTTGCCCCAGAAGCTGTTCGCTGAAAAACTTATTTGAGCCGGGCAAGCCGCTCACGCGCAGCAGCTGCAGCCTCTGATTGCGGATACGCTTTCACCAGATCCTCCAGCGTCTTTTTCGCGCCTTTGCTGTCTTTCAGTTCAAGCTGGCAATTGGCCATCGACAAAACGGCCTCGGGCGCGCGAATGTGATCGGGGTGCTGCGCCAGCAAAGCGCGAAAATTGATCAAGGCCTCTTTGTAGTCGCGTGTGGCGTACTGAGCATTGCCCAGCCAAAACAGCGATGCAGGCTTGTAACCTGACTGCGGATAGCGCCGCAGGACGTCCACGAACGCGATCTGGGACGCATTGAAGTCGCCCTTGCGAAACAGGGCCAATGCAGACTCAAAGTCACGCTTTTCTTGTGGCTCCACCAAAAACTCGGCACCGTCCACTGTCACCTTGAGGGGTTCGAGCTTACGCAACCGGTCTTCCAGCAGTTCGGCCTTGTCCTTGGAAGCGCGTTGAAGCTCGGCCACATCACGTGCGAGCTGTTCGCCTTGCCCACGCAAACGGGCAATCTCAGCCTTCATGGATTCAATTTGCCCCTGAAGTTCCAGCAGACTGCGCCGGAGTTGAGCAGCTTCCTCGCTGGATTTGTCGTTGGCCTGCTTCACCGCCAGAGAGCTGCGTTGATCAGCCTCCTGACGCACCGTCTCCAGGCGCTGCCTTAATTCGAGGATGGCCCGACGGGCTTCTTCATCCTCAAAAAGGGCGGATTGAGCGGGCATGCAGACACAGGCAGCCAGCGCCACACAAAGTGGGCTGGCGATAGCCCTCAGCAATGGTCGGATGGCCATCACGATCAACGGTAGCTGAACTCAGCGCGGCGATTCTTGGCCATGGCGCTCTCATCGCCACCGGTGGCAGCCAACTTTTCCTTGCCAAAGCTGACTGCCTCCACCTGGGCATCAGAAACGCCCAACAGCGCCAATGCGCGACGCACAGCCTCGGCACGCTTCTGGCCCAAAGCCAGGTTGTACTCACGGCCACCGCGCTCGTCGGTATGCCCCTCGATAGCCACCTTGCGCGCCTTGTTAGCCGTCAAAAAGCGAGCCTGGGCCTCCAGGACCTTCTGAAACTCTGGCTTGACGACAAAACTGTCGTAGTCGAAATAAACAATACGATCAGACATGGCAGCGGCCTCGTCGCGGGCCTTGCTCAGGTCGACCGAGGCAACTGCGCTTTTGCTGACGCCAGAGGTATCACCCGTGGCTGCGGTGCCAGCCAGGTCTTTGGCAGCAACCGACGCACCGGACTTATCCTCCACCGGCACCTCGTCGAGCTTGACTGCAGAACTGCAACCCGCCAGAACCGCAACCAAACCCAACGCTGCTAACAATCGACTCATCTCTATCTCCTGGTTAAAAATTCTTTACTGTTGAAAGGGGCCCCAATCCGGCTCCCGAAGATCACCCCCCTGCCCTGCCAGACGGGCTTTGAGCCTGCCATCCAGGGTCGTGGTCATCAGGGCTTCGCGGCCCTGAACCTGCGTGGCATACATCAGCAAACGACTGTTGGGGGAAAAACTGGGGCTCTCATCCGCCTGTGTATCTGTCAAAGCCAGCACACTGCTGTTGGACAGGTCCATGACATGGAGCTTGAAGGCCCCGGAAACCCGCGAAATGTAAGCCAGCCAACGTCCATCGGGACTGATGGTGGGGGAAATGTTGTAACTGCCCGTAAAAGTGACCCGCTCGGCACTGCCACCCGAGACAGGTGTCTTGTAGATCTGCGGTGCACCACCGCGGTCGCTCACGAAGTAAATCGTCTTGCCATCGGGAGAAAACACTGGCTCGGTATCGATGGCACCCGACTGGGTCAGCCTCCGGGGCTCACCACCCGCCGCGTCCATCACATACAGCTGCGAGCCCTGGTCCTTGCTCAAGGTCAAGGCCAACAGCTTGCCATCGGGCGACCAAGCCGGCGCGCTGTTGGAGCCACGGAAGTTGGCCACCAGGCGGCGCTTGCCACTGGCGATGTCATGTACATACACCACGGGCTTGCGCGACTCGAAAGACACATAAGCCAACTGACTGCCATTGGGCGACCAGGCGGGGGAAATAATGGGTTCACCACTGGCCAGGGCTGATTGCGCATTTTCACCATCAGAGTCCGCCACCCAGAGATTGAATTTCTGCGCAGACTTGGTCACGTAGGAGATTCGGGTTGAAAACACGCCCTTCTCACCCGTCAGCTTTTCATAAACCTGATCGGCAATCCTGTGGGCGACCAGACGAAGGTCATTGGCCACCACTGCAAAACTTTGCGCGCCCAAATCCTGACCTCGCACCACATCCCACAAACGGTAGCGCACATCGAAACGGCCATCAGCCAAACGTGTGACACTGCCAGTCAACAATGAATCGGCGCCTTTTTGACGCCAAGGCGACATATCGGGCCGGGATGTTTCGTCTAGCACCGTACCCGATGCATTGATGCCGCGAAATTGGCCGCTGCGCTCCAGGTCCGCCTGAACGATGGCGGCGATCTTCTGGGGTGCCGAGTCTTCACCCTTGAATACAGGCAGGCCAACAGGCTGCTGGGTCATGCCCACACCTGAAACTTCCACACGAAACTGGGCATGCGCGCCCCAGCTCAGGCACCAGCAAAATACAGCTATCAAGCCATGAAAAAAAGAAGTACGACGAAACATCATGGTGTGGGTGTAAGCGGCACAAGAATAGGTGACACCGGGCTACCAGCCGGCGACAGGCCGCAATGGTACACACCCAGGATGAAGATCGATGCGGGGCCTGATATCAAAATTGAAAATGATTCTTTCAGGGCGGTTTCCAGCCTCAAGCAGCACCGGCACCGGCCTGACTGACCGGGAACATGCCCATGTTGTAGAGCTGAGCATAAGCACCTTGGGCTGTGAGCAAAGACTCATGCGTGCCCTGTTCCACGATGCGCCCGCCATCCATCACCACGATGCGGTGCGCATGCTGTATCGTCGACAACCGATGCGCAATCACCAGGGTGGTTCGGTGCTGCATCAGGCGTAGCAGAGCCTCTTGCACGGAGCGCTCGGACTCGGCATCCAGCGCCGAGGTGGCTTCATCCAGAATCAAGATCGGAGCATCCTTGTACAGAGCCCTGGCGATGGCCAGGCGCTGACGCTGACCACCCGACAGTTGCATGGCGTTGTGCCCAACCATGGTGTCCATGCCTTGCGCCAGCTCAGTCATCAGGTTGCCCAAATTGGCTGCTTGCAAACAGGCAGCTACTTGCGCACGGTCCACCGGCTGCCCCAAAGCCACGTTGGCGGCAATGGTGTCGTTGAGCATCAGGACATGCTGACTGACCACCGCAAACTGAGCGCGCAGGGATTGCAGCTCCCAATCTGCCAGCGGGTAATCATCCAGCTCGATGGAGCCCTCCGTCAACTCGACGAATCGCGGTAACAAATTCACCAGGGTCGTTTTGCCAGAGCCCGAAGCGCCTACCAGGGCGACTGTTTCACCCGGTTGCACGTCGAGTGAAAAACCCACCAGAGCAGGCACGCCACCCTCGGCGTAGGTCACTCCGACATTCCTGAAACGCAAGTGCCCCTGAGCCCGCGCCTTGGTAAAACTGCCGCTGCTTTCCTTGGGCGTCAGCGTTATCAGGTCCAGACCGCGCTCCAGGGCCGCCAGTCCGCGGGTCAAAGGACTGGCAACCTCAGACAAATGCTTGATGGGGGCAATCAGCATGAGCATGCCGGTCACAAAGGCAGCAAAACTGCCTACCGTTGCGGCCTGCCCGGCGCTTTGGGCCAAGGCCACCGAGATGACCGCAGACAAAGCCACTGCCGCAAGCACCTGCGTGAGGGGTGTCATAGCGGCCGCAGCCGCGGTGGACTTCATGGACAAGCGCCGCAACGACAGTCCGAGTGCATTGAACCGTTGCGCCTGATCAGCCTGAGCAGCATACAAGCGCACATCTCGATGCGCCAACACGTTTTCCTCGACCACGTAAGCCAGGCGATCAGTGGAGTTTTGACTGTCTTTGGTCAGGCGATACAAGCGTCGGGACAAGGTACGCATCACCCATGCCACCGCTGGAAAGAGGCAGGCCACGATCAGGGTGAGCTTCCAGTTCAGAAACATCAGATAACCCAGCAAGGCGACCAGCGTCAGACCGTCCCGCGTCAGGGTCATGACGGCGCCCACCAGCAGTGCCGCGCCAGTCTGCACTTCGTAGACCACGGTGTTGGCGATGGCGCTGGAGGATTGCTCGCCAAACAGGCTCATGCGCGCGTCCAGAAGACGCTCAAACATGCGCTGTCGCAAGTTGAACAGTCCCTGGTTGGTGATTTTGGCGAGTGCCAGCTGTGCCACAAACCCGGCAAGCCCACGCAGGCCAAAAACCGAAATCAGGGCGACCGGCACGACCCAGATTTGCAAATTCCCCTGCTGAAAGCCTTTGTCCAGCAAAGGCTGCAACATGGCGGGTATCAGCGGCTCGGTGAGCGACATCACCGCCATGGCACAAAAAGCCAGCACCCAGGCAGACCTGGGGCGACCAAAGTACGGCTCCAAACGCCGCACCCGATCCGCCAAATGGGGCAATTTCATGGTGGGGCGCTTTCTAAATCAGGACGATGTCGTATTGCTCCTGCCCCATGGCAGCTTCACTCTGCAGGGACACCGGCTTGCCGATGAACCCGCTCAGGCCCGCCAGATGCTGACTCTCCTCATCCAGAAACAATTCAATCACCTTGGGTGCGGCCACCACACGAAACTCCCGCGGGTTGAACTGGCGAGCCTCACGCAGGATTTCGCGCATGATGTCGTAGGCCACGCTACGAGCGGTCTTGACATTGCCTTTGCCAGCGCAGGTCGGACAGGGCTCACAGAGCATGTGAGCCAGCGACTCACGGGTGCGCTTGCGAGTCATCTCGACCAGGCCCAATTGCGAAAAACCGCCAGCCATGGTCTTGACCCGGTCCCTGCGCAACTGTTTCTTGAACTCGGCGAGCACCTCCTCACGATGGTCGTCGCGCGTCATGTCGATGAAGTCCACGATGATGATGCCGCCCAGATTGCGCAGGCGCAGTTGCCGCGCAATGGATTGCGCCGCCTCCAGGTTGGTCTTGAAGATGGTGTCGTCAAAGTTACGAGCGCCCACAAAACCACCGGTATTGACGTCGATCGTGGTGAGCGCCTCAGTCTGATCCACGATCAGGTAGCCGCCCGACTTCAGATCGACCCGTCGGCCTAGGGCCTTGGCAATTTCCTCGTCGATGGCGTACAGATCAAAAATGGGCCGCTCACCTTTGTAGTGATGCAACTTGTCGGCCGCAGCCGGCATGAACTCGCGGCCAAACGCCTTCAATGCCACGAACTGCTCGCGGGAATCGACACGTATGGTTTGGGTGTTTTCACCCACCAGATCGCGCAGCACACGCTGCAACAGGCTCAAATCCTGGTGCAGCAGGGACGAGGGAGGCAGGCGCAGCGACGCGTCCTTGATGCGCGCCCAGGCCTTGCGCAGGTAGGCGATGTCGTCAGCGAGCTCCTGGTCCGATGCATCCTCGCCGTTGGTGCGCAAAATGAAACCGCCGCTTTTGGGGCCGGTCAGCGCCTGCAGTCGCGTGCGCAACTCATCGCGCTGCGCCAGTGGGATTTTTTGCGATACACCCACATGGTCGTCCTGCGGCAGAAAGACCAGCATGCGCCCGGCAATGCTGACCTGAGTGGATAACCTCGCGCCCTTGGTGCCGATGGGATCCTTGATCACCTGCACCATCAGGGCCTGGCCCTCGAACACCTGTTTCTCGATAGGCACCTGTGGCTGTGTGTTGCGCGCCATGGTCAGGTTTTCACCTTCTGCGGGCGGGTGCCAGACGTCAGCCACATGCAAAAATGCCGCACGCTCCAACCCGATATCAATAAATGCCGACTGCATGCCCGGCAAGACACGCACCACCTTGCCGAGGTAAATATTGCCAACCAGCCCACGCTCCAGGGTGCGCTCGACGTGCAGTTCCTGCAAGGCACCGTTTTCAACCAGCGCCACCCGGGTTTCCTGGGGCGACCAGTTGATCAAAATATCGTCTTGCATATGTGTAGCCTGTGAGTGAGTCGACGCTTGAATCAGCCGCCCCAACCCAGGGCGCGCAGCAATTGTGCCGTCTCGAACACGGGTAGGCCCATGATGCCGCTGTAGCTGCCGCTGATCCGGGCAATGTGACAGGCAGCCAGGCCTTGTACAGCGTAAGCACCGGCCTTGCCCATGGGCTCGCCGCTGCCGACGTAGGTGTCCAACTGCGCCGGTGTGAGGGGTTCGAAGGTGACACGCGAGACGCTGAGAGTCTGCAGGCGGCGTTCTTGGACAGATGAGCCAGCAGCCGCCGGGCTGCCGATAGCCACTGCCGTCAACACCCGATGGGTCTTACCGGACAGCAGCGCCAGCATGCGCCGGGCGTCATCTGCATCTGCGGGCTTACCCAAAATCAAGCGACCCAAAGCAACCGTGGTGTCCGAACACACCACGGGGGCAGGCGGCCAGCCACGGCGCTGCAATCGGGCCAGGGCCGCGTCCAACTTGAGCTGGGTGACGCGCTGCACATAGGTGCTGGGGCTCTCGCCCGGCAAGACTGCCTCTATGGCCTCGGCGTCCTCATGCGCGTCGGGCAACAGCAACTCGTGACGCACACCCATCTGCTCCAGCAGCTGCCGTCGCCGGGGGCTTTGAGAAGCGAGATAAACAAAATCACTCATGGGTTCACTCGCGGTGATAGGGGTGATTGGCGTTGACCGACCAAGCCCGGTACAACTGCTCGATCAGGAGCACCCGCGCAAAGGCATGGGGCAGGGTCAGGTCCGACAGGCGAATGCGCTCGTGCGCCGCTTGCCTGAATGCAGGCTCCAGGCCATCAGGCCCACCGATCACCAAGGCCACGTCATCTCCACCCAGTTGCCAGGCCTTGAGCTTGTCGGCCAGGGCCAGCGTCGTAACATTTGTGCCTCGCTCATCCAGCACCACAATCCGGCTGCCCTTGGGAATGGCCGCCTCAATGCGGGCCCGCTCTGCGGCATACAGCGTTTCCAGGGTCTTGGAACCCCGAGGCTCGGTCTTGACGGCCTTGAGCTCGACTTTCAGTTCGTGCGGAAAGCGTTTGACGTAATCATCCCAGGCTGTTTGGGCCCAGTCAGGCACCCTCTGGCCCACGGCCACGATCAATAGCTTCACTGCGACGGGGCTCGAAAACGGGAATCAGTTTCAAGCCTTGGGGGCAGCCTTTTTGGCTGGTGCCTTGCGAGCAACCGCCTTCTTGGCGGCGACCTTTTTAGCGGCAGGTACCACCACCTTGGCAACCGCCGGCTTAGCAGACTTGGTTGTCTTGGCAGGGGCCTTCTCGCCAGTGGCGGGCGCCGCGCTGGACGTCACTTTCTTCGCAGCTGCCTTTTTGGCGGGGGCCTTCTTGGCGGCGGTCTTGACACCTGCCGCCTTGGCAGCAGCTGCTTTTTCCTGCGCCTTGGAAGGGAAGGCTTCGGTCACACCTTTTTTGGCGGCACTGGAGCGGCGCAGGCTGGCAGGCTGTTCGCCGGCTTTGGCCTTGGCAGTCTTTGCCGCAGCGGGTGCGGCCACTTCCTTCACTGCAGGCTTGGCGGCGCCCAACTTCAGGCGCACAGGCTTTTCACCCCACAACTCTTCGAGGTTGTAATACTGACGAAAACTGGGTTGCATGACGTGAACCACCGCTTGCCCGCAGTCCACGATGATCCACTCACCATTGGCCTGACCTTCCATGCGGGGCTTGGGAAAGCCAGCTTCGCGAACAGCATCCATCACACTGGAGGCCAGCGCCTTGGTCTGGCGGTTGGAGGTGCCCGAGGCAATGATGACCCGCTCGAACAAGGCGGACAGCTTTTCGGTATCAAACACCTGAATGTCCTGCGCCTTCACATCTTCGAGGCCGTCCACAATGGCGCGTTGGAGTTTTTGTATGTTGCCCTTGGCAGGTGTGGAGGTAGTCATCAGGTGCTCTGGTAAAGGTGGTGTTGGTCAATATAGCGTGCAACGGCCTCGCCCACCAGTGGGGCCACAGTTTCACCCGCCGAGAGGCGCTGGCGAATGGCAGTGGCACTAAGAGGAGTCAGCGGCATGGCCAGCCGAATAAAGCGGTCTTGCACGCCCGGCTGGGGCACAAAGGTCGGCTCTTGGAGCGGTGGATCTGACGGGTCTTCAACCCGCGGCACGACGGCGATTTTAGCCAGCCCCAGCAGAGCCTCCCAATTTCGCCAGGTCGGCAGCCGTATGGCCTGGTCTTCGCCCATCACCACAAAGAGTTCGCTGCCGGGCTGCTCGGCCAGAATCTCACTAACGGTGTCGATGGTGTAGGTGGGGCCAGACCTGCGTATTTCGCGCTCATCCACCTGCGTCCGGTCCAGCTTGCCAAAGGCCAGGCGGGTCATGGCCAGGCGATGGTCGGCAGAAGTGAGCTGCCGTGTCTTGTGCCAGGCCTGCCCGGTCGGCAAAACCTTCAAATCATCTAGCGCCAGTTGTTCAAGGGCAGCGCGCGCCAGCTGCACATGGGCGACATGG
>JBJOJH010000045.1:0-4225 GCA_046046715.1 Pseudomonadota bacterium
GCCAGCAGATGTTCGTCCTCAAACAGCTCCTCAGGTTTTCGGATGGGCGCAAATGGCAGCCCCACTCGCTCAAACAGAGCCGCCAGATCAGCCGCGCGATGAGAAGCCAGGCGCTCGCGCAACACGGGCATGAGCTCGTGACGCAAGGCGACACGGTCGTTGTTAGTGGCATATCGAGCTTGGCCTTTCAAGTCCTCAAAGCCTAGCGCATCACAAAAAACGGCCCATTGCGCATCGCTAACGGCTGCCAGAAAAATCTGTTCGCCGTCTTTCACGGTAAACACGTCGTACACCGCCCAGGCCGAAATGCGATCAGGCATGGGCGACGCGGGCTTGCCGGTGATAGCGTACTGCAGCATGTGCTGGCCGACCAGGAACACATTGTTCTCGTACAAAGCGCTTTGCACCTCTTGCCCTCGGCCGCTGATGCCGCGCTGGATGAGCGCACCCAGCACGCCGATGGCACCAAACATGCCGCCCATGATGTCGTTCACACTGGTGCCGGCACGCAGAGGGTCGCCCGGCCGACCCGTCATGTAAGCCAAGCCGCCCATCATTTGTACCACTTCGTCCAGCGCAGTACGGTGGTCGTAGGGCCCGGGCAAAAAGCCCTTGTGGCTGACGTAGATCAGGCGCTCGTTGACTTTTGAGAGCGCCTCGTAATCCAGGCCGTACTTCTTCATGGTGCCGGGTTTGAAGTTCTCGGCAACCACATCGGCACTGGCCGCCAGTCTGCGCGCCACCTCGGCGCCCTCGGGCGTGTGCAAATTGATCGCTATGCTCTTCTTGTTGCGGTTGAACATCGGGAAAAAGCCCGCACCGGCACCTAGCAAATGGCGGGTGCGGTCGCCCTCGGCGGGCTCGACCTTGATAACCTCTGCGCCCAGGTCTGCCAACACCATGCCGCAGGTGGGCCCCATCACCATGTGGGTGAATTCCACCACGCGCAGGCCGGTCAGGGGCAATCGGTGTTCAGGAAGGATGTCGTCGGTGTTGCTCATTTCCTGAGTTTATGGGTTACGGGCAGCTCACCCATGCTGCGTCACGTCTACCGCCTCAACTGAGCCTCGTCCACGGGTCCGTCGGCCACGCTTATGATGGCTGAGCATGCGCCACAACCGCCCTCCACCCGCCTTGACCCGCCGTCAGCTGCTGCGACACACCTTAGCTTTGGGCATGACTGGCTCGGCGCTGGACGTACAGGCGCTCAGTCCGCGCGCCTTGCAGTTCCCGCGTGATTTTGGGAGCCACCCCGAGCTACGCACAGAGTGGTGGTACGTCACTGGCCTACTGCAGGCTCCGGGTCGGGAATGGGGCTTTCAAGTGACTTTTTTTCGGACCCGGGTGGATGCAACCCAGGCCATGAAGTCGGCCTTTGCGGCCAAGCAGCTGCTGTTTGCCCATGCGGCACTGACCGACCTGCAAAACCGACGCTTCTTGCATGACCAACGTGTGGCACGCGAGGGCTTTGGTCTGGCTGATGCTGCCACTGAGGACACGGGCCTGAAACTGAGGGACTGGACGCTCAAACGCAGCCCCGGTGACGCCTTGGCCCCTTACGAAACCCGGATCAAGGCAGCGGATTTTGAGCTCGCACTCACGCTCACCCCCACCCAGCCCGTGCTGCTGCAAGGGCAGCAGGGACTGTCACGCAAAGGTCCCGATGCAAGCCAGGCCAGTTTTTATTACAGCCAGCCGCAGTTAAGGGTTCAGGGCGCGGTCACCACCCTGGGTGTGAAGACGATCGTGCAGGGGCGTGCGTGGCTGGACCACGAGTGGAGCGAATCCCTGTTGCACCCGCAAGCCGTGGGCTGGGACTGGATAGGTATGAACCTGGACGACGGCAGCGCGTTGACGGCATTTCGGCTGAGAACGGCTCAGGGGCAGACACTGTGGGCAGGTGGCTCTTTTCGAGCGCCGGGGATGGCTCCCCGCATATTCACGGCTGAAGAAGTGATCTTCACCCCCTTGAAGCACTGGCGCAGCGCCCAAAGTGGCGCCACTTACCCGGTTGAATGGCAGGTTTCAACGCCAGCTGGCAGTTACAAGGTGGTTGCAGCCATGCATGAACAGGAGCTAGACAGCCGAAATAGCACGGGTGCCATTTACTGGGAAGGCTTGAGCCGCCTCACCGACATGCAGGGACGAACCCTGGGCAGCGGCTACCTGGAGATGACAGGCTACGCGCAAGCGCTGCGCCTCTAGGCCAACGACCGCCGATGGCAAGGGCCATGTCCAGTGGATTCATGAATCTGATCCTCGGGACAGACTGGGCAATGCCCGAAACACAAATTTCGCCGCATACAGAACCAGGATGGTGCCCAGCAGGTCACCAACAGCCATCACAAACACGCCTTCCAGAAAGTTCTCAGTCAGACCCTGCAACTTGAACCAGATCTGGTGCATGGAGGCGCTCACCAAGGCGAAGACCAATGCCACCTGCAAAAGACTGGCCGCCGTCAGCCCTGCCAGGTCGACCCGGAGTTTTAAAAAATCGATGCACATTCGACGAGCCAGCAAGGGGGACAGCCCAGAGATCAGCCCTGCCCCGACGGCGATCAGCATGAGCCCCTGGAAGTGATGCACCGCACTCAGCACAATGGACGCCATCACAATTCCCAAGGCACCCCAGAGGCCAAACACCAAAATGAAGGCCAGGCGCAAGCCACTGGGCATAAAGACCCAGCTCACGCCGGCCGAAAATTCAAGGTAGGAAAAAAGAAAAGCGTTGAGCTCAAACAACAAGAAATAGGCCAGTGCCGTGCCTGCCACGGTGGCCACACGCTGAGTCAGCGTCACGTTTGCGCCCGGGTCAGGCAGTCTTGCAGTGTGCCGAAATATTCTTCCGTTTTCGGCGTAGCAACCACGTACTTGATGCGGCTGTCGGTTTCATCCGGGCTCAGGGCGATCAGACCTTTTTGTCGCAAGGTCTTCAAGCGCCGGTGGGCCGTGCTTGGAGAAATCTCCGGCAGGAGATTCATGGCCTCGACCACGCTGATGTGCACACCGGAGTGCCAGCGTGTCGCGAAGGTATTGAGCAAACGCTCCTCGGCCGCATCCAGCGCCGGGAAACTGGGCAACTGGCGAACAGCTTCCACCAGATTCAAGAATTTGAAATAAGACATGTCTGAGGCCCCCTTTTTGTTTGGGATGATAACGAGAGTTCGCTATCGCCGTAAGCTGCGCCGTGTATGCCACCGGGCCATGGGGACATCCGTCGCCAGACCTCTCAATGTGCGCCGCCGGCTTCGCCCGCCGCTGCGTTGGAACGCTTGGGTCGTGCAAACCAAACCAAGGGAATCAGCGCCAGGAACACCAGGGCCGATGCCCAGAAAATATCGCTGGCGGCCAACATATAGGCCTGCTGATCGACCAGCCGATTCACCACAGCAAGGGCCTGCTGTGGTTCCAGACCCACACCCCCCAGGCCTTGCAGCGCAGCATCGGTGGCCGGGCGCCCCAGGGTGACAGCTTCGGACAGCTGAGCGTGGTGCAGCGCAGCGCGGTCATGCCAGAGGGTGGACGCAATCGAAGTGCCAAAAGAGCCTGCCGTGATACGTGCAAAGTTGGACAAACCCGCTGCCGCTGCAGTCTTGTCGGGCGTCACCGACGACAAGGTCAGTGTGCCCAGCGGTATGAAAAAGAAAGCCAGTGCGATGCCCTGCACCACCGTCGGAATCATGATGGTGCCGAAATCGGCCTGGGTATTGAAACGCGAGCGCATGTACAGCACGATGGCAAACACCACAAAGGCAAAGGTGGCCAGCTTGCGCGGGTCCAGCCGGTGCGTGTTCTTGCCCACGATAGGTGACAGCAGGATGGCAAAGATTCCCACAGGCGCCAGCAGCTCGCCCGACTGTGTGGCGGTGTAGCCCATGTGCTGCTGCAGCCACATCGGCAGCAGCACGAGATTGCCGAAAAACACGCCATAGCCCACCGCCGTGGCGAGGGAGCCCGACCAGAAATTTCGGTTTTTGAACAACCTCAAATCCACAACCGGGTGTTCATCGGTCAGCTCCCAAGCCAGAAAAAAGGCCAAAGCGACGGCGGCAGTCACGCCCAAAGTGACCACCTCCCCGGATTGGAACCAGTCCAGTTCCTTGCCCTTGTCCAGCATGATTTGCAGCGCACCCACCCAGATTACCAAGAGGGCCAGGCCCACGGCGTCTATGGGCAGCTTGCGAACGGTGCTCTCACGCTTGCGGTAGACCGACCAGACCATCAC
>JBJOJH010000046.1:0-3028 GCA_046046715.1 Pseudomonadota bacterium
CTTCAGGCTTGGCACTGAGCCTTGCCAGCATGAACGAGATGGGCTTTGTGGGCAAGATCGAGCAGTACCAAGGCAAGCCCTCGGTGTGGCATCCACTGGACGAACTGACACCCGCTAGCCAGGAACCCCTGCTGCCTCCCATGGTGACCCTGCAGATTCTGGGCGGCCGCAAGGAAAAAATACGACCCGGCGACGTGCTGGGTGCCCTGACCGGAGTGGATGGTGGCGTGGCGTACACCCGCGAGCAGATCGGTAAGATCCAGGTCACCGAGTTCTGCACCTTCGTGGCGGTTGACCGCCAGATTGCCGGCGCGGCCTGTGCCAAGCTCAACGCCGGCCGCATCAAGGGCAAAAGCATGAAGGTGCGCTTGATGGACGGCCCTGCGGTGTAGGGAAAACACCTACAAGCGCTCTAGACATTTCCCGACTTCAGTTATTGGACTTGGGTTTTACAGTTCTCCTAAGCGCCAATCACGGCGCGTGTATCCCAAGGAGAACCCCATGCGCAACGCCACCGACACCAGCAGCCTGAACCCTTTCAGCTTGATGATGGAGCCCGAGCGCGTGATTCAGGCCATGGAACACTCCACGCAGCTGCGTGGCCTGCGTCGCCGCAAGCTGCACCCGCTGGACAAGCCCCTCATCCCCCTGACGGCAGAAGCCGCCCAGGCCAAGCGCCGGGCGCAGGAATACAACCCCTACTTGGTCAACTGATCAAGGGTTCTGCACCTCAGCGATCGATTCGCTGAGTCACTTTGGCTAAGGGTCTCAGCCCTCAGGGCAAGGTCAGGTAGCTGCGTGCCAGCGCCAGAAACTCGGCCACCGGCACCTCAGAGCCCAACTCCTCGGCCAATACTGCAGCCACCGCAGGCGCGGCATCGGCTGCGGCCTGGGCATCCAGAAACAGCAAACGGTTGCGACGTGCCAGCACGTCTTCCACGGTGCGGGCATATTCAAACCGGGCAGCAAATCGCACCATCGCCTCGGTCAAGCCCGGTGCCAGCTGGCGCTGGTGTCCCGGCAGCGATCGCAAAACATCCTGTTCAGTGCCATACATATGCGGCCCTGCGGCTGCACTCAGCGGCGTGCTGGGGCTGCCCGGTTCGGGCGCGCCCACCAGCGGGTGTTGCGCCGTACTGGCCGGTGGCAAGGCCGGTAACAGACCAGCGGACTGGCATTTGTCCAGCACGTCTTCTGCCATGGCGCGGTACGTAGTCCACTTGCCACCGGTCACCGTCACCAGGCCTGATTTGCTGATGGCCACCGTGTGCTCGCGGCTGATGCCCTTGGTGTTGGTGCTATCGGCAGCATCGGTATCGTCCTGATTGGGCTTGACCAGCGGACGTAGGCCCACCCACACACTGCGCACATCTTCGCGTCGGGGCGCACGCCGCAGGTAACGGGCGGACTCGTTCAGAATAAACGCGACCTCCTCGGCAAAGGGAGCGGGCTCGCGGGCCAGGTCCTGACGCGGCGTATCGGTGGTGCCCAAAATGACCTTGCCCAGCCAGGGCACTGCAAACAGCACCCGGCCGTCGGCCGTCTTGGGCACAAGAAGGGCATGATCGCTGGGCAAAAATTCGCGGTCTACCACCAAGTGCACGCCTTGGCTGGGTGCCACGATGGGCGTGCTTGGGCGGCCGCAGGCCTCGCCGTCGAGCTGGCGCAGGGCATCAACCCACACACCAGTGGCATTCACCACACACTTGGCCCGCAGCTCGATGGCCTGCCCGGTCTCCTGGTCGCGGCACTGCACGCCCGCCAGTCGACCTTGTTCATGGATCAGGCCCGTGGCCTGACAGTAATTGACCAGCAAGGCTCCGCTGGCCGCCGCCGTGCGTGCCAGGGCGAGCGCCAGGCGGGCATCGTCAAACTGGCCGTCCCAGTACTTCACGCCACCACACAGATGCTGGTCATTCACACCAGGCAGGCAGGCACGCGTGCGGGTCGCCCCTAAAAACTCGGTGGAACCCAGACCGGCTTTGCCGGCGAGCACGTCGTAGGCCTTCAGACCCAGACCATAAAACGGTGTTTCCCACCAGTGGTAGGAAGGCATCACAAACGGCAAGGGCTGCGCCAGATGCGGCGCGTTGCGCAGCAGGGTGGTGCGTTCGTGCAAGGCCTCACGCACCAGCGAGATGTTGCCCTGTGCCAGGTAGCGCACGCCACCGTGCACCAGCTTGGTCGCCCGGGATGACGTGCCCTTGGCAAAGTCATGCGACTCGATCAGCACCACGCTCAAGCCACGCAGTGCAGCGTCCAGCGCCACACCCAGGCCCGTCGCCCCGCCACCGATGACGGCAAGGTCGTACACGTGCGGCTGGGTCAGACGCTCCAAGAGCTGGGCGCGATCCGTTCGCAGTGGTTGAAGATGGGGCATCAGGTGTAGAGCTGGTTATTCTTTGGCTATTGTTGACTCAAGTTGAGGCCAGTGCCATGACCTACCTACTCGCGATGGACCAGGGAACGACCAGTTCACGCAGCATCGTTTTCGACCGCCAGGGGCAAATCGTCGCCATGGCCCAGCAAGAGCTGACGCAGATCTACCCGCAACCGGGCTGGGTGGAACACAACCCGCTCAACATTTGGCAAACCCAGTTGGCTACGGCGCGCGAGGTGTTGGCAAAGGCGGGGCTGACAGCGCGGGATATTCATGCCCTGGGCATTACCAACCAACGCGAAACCACGGTGGTCTGGAACCACAAGACGGGCCAACCTATCCACAACGCTATCGTCTGGCAGGACCGCCGGGCCGAGCCCACCTGCGCACGTTTGCGGGCCGAGGGCAAGGCGGATGTGATCCGCTCCAAGACCGGCTTGCTGGTGGACGCCTATTTTTCGGGCACCAAGCTGGCCTGGATACTGGATCAGGTCCCCGGTGCGCGCGCCCAGGCCGAGGCGGGTGAACTGGCCTTTGGCACGGTCGACAGCTGGCTGATGTGGCAACTGACCGGTGGCGCACAGGATGCCACGCGTGCCCAGGCCGTACACGTCACTGATGTGAGCAACGCGGCACGCACCATGTTGT
>JBJOJH010000047.1:0-3169 GCA_046046715.1 Pseudomonadota bacterium
TGCCTTCGATCCTGGCGGGGGCTTCTTTCATTACCTGATGGACGATGGCACGGTTTACAACCGGGGGCACCGGCATCTGGTCAGCGCCACACGTCTGGTCTTCAACTGGAGCATGGCGCACCGCCAGACTAGCCGGTCTCCCTATCTGGAATGGGCCCGGCACGCGCTGACCCATGTCCAGCAGGGCTTCAAACTTCCGCCAGCTCACGCCAACGCCGGCCTCTATGCCTGGACCCTGCAAGATGGCACCGTGGAAGACGCTCGCGCCATGGCTTACGGCCAGGCCTTTGTGCTGCTGGCACACAGTCACGCGCATCAGGTCGGTCTGGCCAGCCAATCGGAAGTTGCCGACATCTTTGATCGCATGGGGGACGCTTTCTATGAGCCTGCGCACCTGGCCTACGCCGACGAGATCAGCGCCGGGGGCCAGCTGTCGCCCTACCGTGGCCAAAACGCCAACATGCACATGTGTGAAGCCTGCCTGGCTGCATTTGAGGCCACAGGCGAGCAGCGTTATCTGGACCGCGCCGAATCGCTGATTGAACGCTTTGCCTTTGCCCACGCTGACCAGACCACGGGCCTGGTGTGGGAGCACTATGGCCCGGACTGGAAAGCCGACTGGCTCTACAACAAGGACAGCCCCGGCGACATTTTCAAGCCCTGGGGCTTTCAGACCGGGCATCAGACCGAATGGGCCAAGCTCCTGCTGCTGGCGAACGCCCATCGCCCCCAGCGCCGCTGGGTGGACCGTGCGGCCGACCTGCACCTGGCGGCCTATCGCCACGGCTGGGACCAAACGCATGGGGGGCTGATCTACGGTTTTGCCCCCGACCACAGTCCCTGCGACACCGACAAATACTTCTGGGTTCAGGCGGAGTCTTTCGCCAGTGCCTGGCGTTTGTGGCAGGTCACGGACGAGCCGGTATTTCACCAGCAGTACCAGGACACTTGGGCCTGGAGCTGGCAACACTTGGTCGATCACACCCACGGCGCATGGTTTCGCATTCTGAAGGCCGACACCAGCAAGATCGAAGACACCAAATCACCCGCCGGCAAGGTGGACTATCACACCATGGGTGCGTGCTGGGACGTGATGGCAGCAGGAGGTCTAAGCGCCTGAGCGCAGCGGGACAGAGCGCTCCAAACCGTGCTTATCCATCAGGCGGTACAGCGTCATGCGCGACACCCCCAGCTCACGGGCGGCCAGCGACACATTGCGACCTGTTCGCCCCAGCGCCAAAGCCACGGCCTCGCGCTCGGCACGGGTGCGCACGGCATCCAGCCCCAGGTCAGCCTGCAAGGCGGCGTCGCTCAAGCCCAGGTCGGAGGCGGTGATGAGACGGCGGTCCGTCATCACGCATGCGCGCTGCACCCGGTTATGCAACTCGCGCACATTGCCCGGCCAAGGGTGAGCCATCATGGCGGCTAGCGCGGGTCGGCTGAAGCCCTCTACCCGCCGGCGCAGGCCTGCCTGGCAGACTTGCAAAAAATGCTGCGCCAGCACGGGAACATCGGCCAAGCGGTCTCGCAGCGGCGGCACCACGATGGGCAAGACGTTGAGGCGGTAGTACAAATCCTCCCGAAAACGCCCCGTTGCTGCGGCCTGAGCCAAATCCACGTGCGTAGCAGCCACCACCCGTGCATCTACCGGCAGGCTGCGGGTTGCGCCCACGCGGTTGATGACCCGCTCTTGCAGAAAACGCAAAAGATTGGCTTGTAGCTCCAAGGGCAGCTCGGCAATCTCGTCCAGAAAGAGGGTGCCGCCATTGGCCGCTTCGATCAGCCCGTGCTTGCTGAGCTGGGCTCCGGTAAAAGCCCCACGCTCGTGGCCAAATAGCTCTGACTGAATCAGCGCCGGAGAAATAGCCCCACAGTTCACCGCCACAAACGGGCCCTGGGCGCGGCGGGATCCGTTGTGTATCGCCCGGGCGGCCAGTTCCTTGCCGCTGCCGCTTTCACCGCCTATCAGCACAGGTGCCTCGGTGACCGCCACTTTGCCGATCTGCTGACGCAGGCAGGCAATGGCCTCGCTGTGGCCCACCATGCCCAAGGAGGCATCGCCCGGGCGGCTCATACCACTCAGAACGTGACGGGAACCCGCAGGCTCACGTTCAGGTCCGGCGTATCACGTGTCAACCCCGCGCCCACCGAGACGTTCAGGCTGGTGGTCTCGCTGTACCGGTACGAGTAGCCCAGCAACAAGCTGGCCAACTGGGTGCGCACCGAACTCGGCAAGGTTTGACCATTCTGCTTGGTGGGCGCAATGGAGTTGAGCTCAAAGCCCAGGCTGAAGGATGAGCGATCGTTCAAGGACAGGCCCATGCCAAAGTTCAGCCCCAGCACGCCACCGGGCTCCACCTCGCCCACATATTCACTCTCGCCGTTCAGCACCACGCGGCTGATGTCCTTGCGCTTGAAATTGTGGGTGTAACTCACGCCGCCAAAAAACACCGCCGGATCGGAGGGGAACAGCCAGGTCAGGCCAGGCTGCAGCGAATAAAAACCGGAGCCGGTGGGCAGTTGCAGCGGCAAGCCCGTGGTGTTGCCGGTACTGCAGGTCGTGACGCAATCGGTCACCACCTCAAACGGGTCCTTGCCGCTACGCGACTTGAAGCGCAAGGAGCCCACGAAATACGGCACACGGGCACTGCCTTCGTTGAGCTGATAGCGGGCAGCCAGCTCCACATCACCGATGTCATGACCACTGCGGGTAAAGGCTGTTTCGATGGCAGCGCCGTCGCCCACTTCGCGGCTGATGGTGGAGTCACGTCGGTACACATAGGGTAAACGACCTTCAACCTCCAGCCGGGGGGTGATGCCGTAGCGGGCGGTCATCGCCGCCGTGAGGGTGTTGCGCTTCACTTCTCGTACATCCACCAAGCCCACCAGCAAGGCAGGAATCACGGTGTAGCCCACCAACGCGACCCGGTTACTGGACGAATAGCCGTATTGCAAGGAGGGCTCCAGGGTCCAGCGACCGCTGGGAGACAAGATACCTGGCTGCTCAAACAAGGGGGCCACCATGGGCTGTGCGTCTGCCTGTACCGCCGGGGTGGCTGGTGTGATGCTGACCGCACGTTGCGCGGGAGCAGCAACCGGCGTGGGAGCTGAAGCGGGCTCTAAAGTAGCGGAGGAACCGGGAGACTTGGAAGGGGCAGCGTCGGTAGCG
>JBJOJH010000048.1:0-3889 GCA_046046715.1 Pseudomonadota bacterium
CGGAGAAGAGGGCGTGCGCTTCTACACCAAGCAAAAGTCCATCATGCAGCGCTGGCCCGAGAGCATCGGCAAGGGTGCCGAGTTTGTGATGCCGACGGCGAAGTAAGCCTGATGCGCCTTATCTGGAGTCCTCAATTCAGGACTCCGGCTGAGTTCTGGGGGGCGTGCTGGCTGTGCCCGTACCTGCTCATGTCCCCCGTGACGGGCTGTGCCCGCCCCTCCTCCTTGACTTCGCTGGTACAGGCACAGCCAACCCGCACCCTGCATTCCTCTGAGCCCTTTTCTAAATTCAGGATCAGCTCAAAACCACGCTGCTCAAGCGGCGGCGGTAGGTGGCCACGGTGGGGTCTGCCGGTGGAATTTGGCCATCGGCCACTTTCACCTTGGGTGGCTCGATGATGTCGAGAATGGCGATGTAGGTCTTGCGGGCCAGGTCGTCGGACCAGCTCTTGTCGCGCATCAAAATCTCCAGCAACTCGTCCATGGCAGCTGTCCACTGCTGCGTGGCCAGAAGGATCTGGGCGCGGGCGAAACGGGCGTCGAAGTCGCGCTTGTTGCCAGCGATGCTGGCATCCAGCCGGGCGATGGCTGCAACCACATCGCCTTGCTCGTCGGCGAAATCAATGGCATTCATCCAGCGCTGCAGCGCATCGAGCTTGCGCACCAGGCTGGCTTTGGCAATCACCGGGGCAAAGGCCACCTTGGCATCGTCCACCGCATCGGCTAGTAGCAAATGCTTGATGTAATCAAAGCGCGCTTCGTCGTCCTCGGGGGTTTTGAGAACTGCCTGATGCAGGTTTTCGAGGATCACGGCGGGGTCGTTGGCATCGGGTGCATCGGTGACGGCTTCGCCCGTCACTTCCGCTTCCAGCACGTCCGCTTCGGGCACGTGTTTGTCCAGAAAAGCCTTGATCTGGCCTTCGGGTAGGGCGCCCATGAAGCCGTCTACCGGCTTGCCGTTGACCATGAGCACGCAAGTGGGGATGCTGCGGATGCCAAAGGCCTGGCTCAGTTCCTGCTCCTGATCAGAATCAATCTTGACCAGCTTGAAGCGGCCCGCGTACTCGGTTTCGATCTTTTCCAACAAAGGGCCGATGACCTTGCAGGGGCCGCACCAGGGCGCCCAAAAATCCACCAGCACGGGGACCTGGCTGGAGGCGGCAATCACCTCGTCGTCGAAGTTTTCTACGGTTACGTTCATCATGGGGCTACAGCTCGGGGTGAAAAAGTAAAATTCAAAGAGCGCTCCCGCATGGGAGCACGTCATTTGTCAGGTGCCATTGCACCAGATGCTTCCAGACACACACTATGAAAACTCAAATTGGCGTCGTCATGGGCTCCAGCTCCGACTGGGACAGCATGCAGCATGCAGTCCAGATTCTCCAACAGTTTGGCATTGCCCACGAAGCCCGTGTGGTGTCTGCTCACCGCATGCCGGACGACATGTTTGCCTACGCCGAAGAAGCTGTCGGACGTGGCCTGGTAGCCATCATTGCTGGCGCTGGCGGTGCGGCCCATTTGCCCGGCATGCTGGCGGCCAAGACCACCGTGCCTGTGCTGGGCGTGCCCGTTGCCAGCAAGCATCTGAGCGGTGTGGACTCCCTGCACAGCATTGTGCAAATGCCCAAAGGCGTGCCCGTGGCCACCTTTGCGATTGGTGCTGCCGGTGCAGCCAATGCGGCCCTGTTTGCCGTGGCCATGCTGGCTGTGAACGACCCCGCCCTGCGTCAGGCGCTGGATGACTTCCGCGCGGCGCAGACCGAAGCCGCCCGTGCCATGACCCTGCCGCCGGCGCTATGAGCACGACGACACAAGGTGCCCTGTTGCCGGGTACGACGATCGACGCAGGTGCCGTGCGTGAAATGACGCTGGGCGTAATGGGAGGTGGTCAGCTGGGTCGCATGTTTGTGCATGCGGCTCAAAGCATGGGCTACTTCACCGCCGTGCTGGACCCGGATGCATCCAGCCCAGCCGGGCGCGTCAGCCACCACCACATACAGACGCCGTATGAGGATGCCCAAGGCCTGGCCGATCTGGCCGAGCGCTGCCTTGCCATCACCACCGAATTCGAGAACGTGCCTGCTCAGGCCCTAGCTACCTTGGCCCAGCAACGCCTGGTCGCACCCGCTGCGGCGGCGGTCAGCATTGCACAGGATCGGGCCCGTGAAAAAGCTCACTTTCAGGCCTGTGGTGTGCCGTGTGCGCCTTACGCTGTGATCGACACGCCCGCCCAGCTGGCGGCTGTGACGGCTGACTTGCTGCCCGGCATCCTCAAAACCGCACGCATGGGCTACGACGGCAAGGGCCAGGTCCGGGTCAAAACTCAGGCCGAGCTGGTGTCGGCTTGGAGTGAGCTGGGCAGCGTGCCTTGCGTGCTCGAAAAAATGCTGCCCCTGGCTGACGAGTGTTCGGTCATCGTGGCCCGTGGGCGTGACGGCACGGTGGTCAACCTGCCGGTGCAGCGCAACCTGCACCGCGAGGGCATCCTGGCGGTGACTGAGGTGTTTGAAGGCAGCCTGCCCGCGCATCTGGCCGCGCAAGCCGTGCAGTCGGCCCAGGCCATCGCCCAGGGGCTGGATTACGTAGGTGTGTTGTGCGTCGAGTTCTTTGTGCTGCAAGACGACAGCCTGGTGGTCAACGAGATCGCGCCGCGCCCCCACAACAGCGGCCATTACAGCCAAAACGCCTGCGATGTGTCGCAGTTTGAGTTGCAGGTGCGCACCCTGGCCGGCTTGCCCCTGGTGCAACCGCGCCAGCACAGCCCGGCCATCATGCTCAATTTGCTGGGCGACCTGTGGTTTGCGCCTGGAGCCGCTCAAGCCTGCACGCCAGCCTGGGACCGGGTGCTGGCTTTGCCCGGCACCCATCTGCACCTGTACGGCAAGCTCGACGCCAAACGTGGCCGCAAGATGGGTCATCTCAACGTCACCGGCAGCACGCCCGCCCAGGTGCGCGCTACGGCCCTGCAGGCGGCTCATATTCTGGGCATTGCACCTTTTTGAGCCGCGGGCCCGATGATTCTTGACGGATTTGATGCGGGAGCCATTGAACAGGCGGCGCAGGCTATATGGGCGGGGCAACTGGTGGGCTTGCCGACCGAAACCGTCTATGGATTGGCCGCCGACGCCTGTCGCAGCGAGGCCGTGGCGCGCATCTTCAGTGCCAAAGGCCGGCCCAGCGACCATCCGCTGATCGTGCATGTGGCCGAGCCCTCGGCTGTGGCCCAGTTTGCCTCTGAGGTGTCCGACTTTGCCCAGCGCTTGATGACGGCCTTCTGGCCTGGCCCGTTGACGCTGATCCTGCCCCGCCGCCTTGGTGTGGCGGCGGCTTCGGCGGGCGGGCAAGACTCGATCGGCCTGCGTTGTCCCTCGCACCCGGTGGCGCAAGCCCTGTTGCGCCGTTTGTGTGAGGGCAAATCAGGCCATGCGGTGAATGAGCCCGTTTGGGGGCTGGCTGCTCCTAGTGCCAATCAGTTTGGGCGGGTCAGCCCCACGACTGCAGCGCATGTGCAGGGCGAGTTTGGTGACGATCTGCTCATACTGGATGGCGGTGCCTGCCAAGTGGGCATCGAGTCCACCATCATCGACTGCACCCGTGGCGTGCCGGTGTTGCTGCGTCCGGGCGTGCTGACGCGCGATGAACTGCAGCAGGCTTGCGGCCAGCGCGTGCTGCTCAAGGACGAGTTGCCCGCCCACAGCGAGCCTGGGCCCCGCGCATCAGGCACGCTGGCTTCGCATTACGCGCCCAGCGCCACCGTGCGCCTGATGAACACGCAGGCGCTGCAGTCCGCCGTGGCCATGCTGGGTTCCGAACCTGCCAGCGCACCCGCAATCGGGGTCTATGCCCGCAGCCCAATCGTGTTGAGCTCGAGCGCTTGCCTGATCAGGCA
>JBJOJH010000049.1:0-5502 GCA_046046715.1 Pseudomonadota bacterium
GGCAGGCCGTCAGGTCACCCCAGATCGATCGAACTACTTCAAATCACCGGCCAGGCTCGCCAGCGTGTCGGCGCCTATGTCAATGTGCGAGGGGTAATGCGTGTGGTCGCAGCCCATCTTCACAGCCGCGCCGGCCTTGACGGCTGCGCACATAGCCGGCTTCAACTCGAAGCGGAGAAAATGCACCGCCGAGGTTTTTTCATCGTTCTCGCGGTCGAGGTCTTCGTCGGCAATCGCGTAGACCCGGGCATGACCCTCCACTTCAACAAACATGCGATCCTCCACACCAATCAACCTGGCCAGCTCGCGCTTGCGCTCGTGAATATCGGTGTACTCGATCATCATGGTGGCCTTCCAGTTGTGACCATCCGGTACCAGTGGCGCGTAGGCCTCGATCTCCTGCAGGATGCCTTCTTCTTCAAAGACCTTTTCGATGCGCAACATCTCCTGAATCTGGTACCGGATCGTGGTCTCGCTTTCGAACTGCACGTTAATGTGCTCACCCAACTGCACGCTGCGCAGCTTGCGGTGGGCAATGACTTCGGCCTTGTGGACTTTGCGCCACTTGGTATAGGCCTCTAGCGACATCAAGGTGTCGGGTGTGATATTTCCGGTCAGTTGCATGTGATGTCTCCTTATTTCAGACCGTAGGCTTTGCGCACCAGGGTCAGGGGGTGGTTTAGCTCGGGCGCACCCAGACCGTTGACCTCAAAGCCCTGGGCAATGTGGTGCCCGCCCAAGGGACAGTCCGAGCTAATGAAGTCGGGCTTGGAGCCGTCTTTCATGGTGGCCATGGCCTTGAACACAGGTTTGCCTATCTTCATCGCCACTTCGTGTGAGCCTTTTTTGACGCCGTAAGTACCGGCATGGCCCGAGCAACGTTCGATGGTGTTGATCTCGGTATCGGGGATCATCTTGAGCATTTCCTCGGTCTTCTTGCCGATGTTCTGCACCCGGCCATGACAGGGAATCTGGTAGCTCACATTGCCCAGTTTTTGCGGAAACTCGGTCTTGAGCAATCCATCGCGCTTTCGGGCCATGAAATATTCGAACGGGTCCCACATCGCGTTCTTGACGAGCTGCGTATCAGCGCAGTCGGGGAACATCAGCGGAATTTCCTGCTTGAACATCAGGGCGCAGCTGGGCACCGCAGCCAGAATGGCAAAACCGTCTTTGGCGTACTTGGCCAGCACCGGGATGTTGGCCTCCTTGGATGCCTTCACCGAGTCCAGATCTCCGAGCTCCAGCTTGGGCATGCCGCAGCACTTCTCCTTCTCGACCAGTGCATAAGGAATCTCGTTGTGATCTAGGATTTTCAGCAGGTCATGACCAATGCCAGGCTCGTTGTAGTTGATGTAGCAGGTCGAATAAATGACCACTTTTCCTGGCGTCTTCGCGCCGTCGACCACCTTGACAGCCTGAGCTGGAGCCGCACTTGAGCGGAACCTTTGAGTGGCCAGTTCGGGTAACCACGCATTCTGATCCACGCCTGCGACGCGTTCCATCACGCTACGAGCAGTTTTGGTTTTGTTGATTGCGTTGATGGCCTGAACCACGATCGGAATGCCTGCAAAAGAACCGTGCACATCGGTGGAGGCGAGCAGCTTCTCGGCCATGCCCACTTCGCCCTTCTTGAACTTGATCGCCTTGGCTCGCAGCATGGTGTGCGGAAAATCAAGATTCCACTCGTGCGGCGGGGTGTAAGGGCACTTGGTCATGTAGCAGAGGTCGCACATGTAGCACTGGTCCACAACCTTCCAGTAATCCTTTTTGTCGACCCCATCGACCTCCATGGTGCTGCTCTCATCCACCAGGTCAAACAGAGTGGGGAAAGAGCCGCACAGGCTCACACAGCGACGACAGCCGTGGCAAATATCGAAAATACGCTCAAGTTCGTCAAAGCACTTTTCTTCGTTGTAAAAGTCGGGGGATTCCCATGCGAGGGCGTGTCGGGTGGGAGCTTCGAGGTTGCCTTCTTTGGCCATGGCGTACTCCTGTCGTTTTGATTTTGGTTGGGCTTTTTAAAAAATTCACAAGAATCTTTTAAAAAGCCCGCTGCGCCAAAAGCGCGGCGGGCTTTGCTTCTGGAATCAATCAACCAGTTCGTTCAGGGCTTTCTGATAACGGTTGGCGTGCGAGCGCTCAGCCTTGGCCAAGGTCTCAAACCAGTCAGCAACTTCGTCAAAGCCTTCCTCACGCGCGGTCTTGGCCATGCCGGGGTACATGTCTGTGTACTCATGTGTTTCGCCAGCCACAGCCGAAGCCAGGTTCTGACGGGTTGAGCCGATCGGAAGACCGGTTGCCGGGTCACCGGATTGCTCCAGAAACTCCAAGTGGCCGTGGGCATGACCCGTTTCACCCTCGGCGGTGGAACGGAACAGGGCTGCCACATCATTCTGGCCTTCAACGTCGGCTTTGTTCGCGAAGTACAGATAGCGGCGGTTGGCCTGGGATTCGCCTGCGAAGGCGTCCTTCAGGCATTGTTCGGTGCGTGAACCTTTGAGTGCAGCCATGAATATCTCCTTGTGGGTATGAGCTTGATTACCCCAGCAGAATTGCCAGAGAACCATCAGGTTAAACCGAAACTGATCAGTCGCCCAATAGATTGAAGTAATGAAATTGATGGGCAGAGCCTATTGAACGGGAAAGTTGATGACCATCAAATAAAAAGCAGTGTTGAGCCCCGGAACCGACCGGCATGTAGGCTCTGTCGTGGTCAAAGATGACTTCAGATTGGGCTAGGTAAAATTGAGGGCACACCGCGAGACCTTTTCACGCACGGCATCGGTTGAGATGCCGTTTCTCCTTTTTTCAAGACCCCGCCATGAGCAACGCCAACGCCTCCCCGGCCCATCAACCCGGCCTCGAAAGCCTTTCCAAATCGTTCGAACCCGCAGCGCTGGAAGCCCATTGGGGGCCCGAGTGGGAAAAGCGTGGCTACGGCGTAGCCGGCTTCCGTGGCACGCAAGCGCCTGTGGCGGACGCCCCCGCGTTTGCGATTCAGCTACCCCCACCGAACGTGACCGGCACACTGCACATGGGCCATGCTTTCAACCAGACCATCATGGACTCGTTGACCCGCTACCACCGCATGATGGGCTTTAATACTGCCTGGATTCCAGGTACCGACCATGCGGGCATCGCCACCCAGATCGTGGTGGAGCGCCAGTTGCAAGCCAAAGGCATCAGCCGCCATGACATGGGCCCCACACCTTTTGAGGCCCGTAAGAACTTTGTGAGCAAGGTGTGGGAGTGGAAAGAGGAATCGGGCAACACCATCACCAGCCAAATGCGCCGCATGGGCGACAGCGTGGACTGGAGCCGCGAATACTTCACGATGGACCCCAAGCTGTCCAAGACCGTGACCGAGACCTTTGTGCAGCTGTATGAGCAAGGCCTGATCTACCGTGGCAAGCGCCTGGTGAACTGGGACCCGGTGTTGATGAGCGCGGTGTCGGACCTCGAAGTCGAGAGCGAGGAAGAAGACGGCTCGATGTGGCACATTCGCTATGACCTGGTGGACCCGGATGGCAGCCTTGCGGCTGCGGGCTCTGGCTCCCTGACAGTGGCCACCACCCGGCCTGAGACCCTGCTGGGTGACGTGGCCGTGATGGTTCACCCCGAAGACGAGCGCTACAAGCACCTCATCGGCAAGCAGGTCAACCTGCCCTTGTGCAACCGCAGCATCCCGGTGATTGCCGACGAGTACGTCGACAAGGCTTTTGGCACCGGCGTGGTCAAGGTCACGCCCGCGCACGACACCAACGACTACGCCGTGGGTCAGCGTCACAAGTTGGAGATGATTTGCGTGCTGAACCTGGACGCCACAATCAACAGCAATGCGCCCGAAAAATACCGGGGCCTGGACCGCTTCGTGGCCCGCCAGGCCGTCGTAGCCGACCTCGAAGCTGCTGGCGCCCTGGTCGAGGTAAAGAAACACAAACTCATGGTCCCGCGCTGTGCCCGCACCGGCCAGGTGATCGAGCCGATGCTGACCGACCAGTGGTTTGTGGCCATGAACCAGGTCGGCAAAGGCGACGCCACGGGCAAGAGCATTGCGCAAAAAGCCATCGACGCGGTGCAGTCCGGCGCCGTGAAATTCGTGCCTGAGAACTGGGTCAACACCTACAACCAGTGGATGAACAACATCCAGGACTGGTGCATTAGCCGCCAGCTTTGGTGGGGCCATCAGATCCCGGCCTGGTACGACGAAGATGGCAAGGTTTACGTGGCACGTGACGAAGCCGAGGCGCAAGCCAAGGCCCCGGGCAAGACGCTCAAGCGTGACGAAGACGTTCTGGACACCTGGTATTCCAGCGCGTTGGTGCCCTTCAGCACCATGGGATGGCCCAACAACGCAGCTGGCGGCAGTGGTGCCGCCGGATCGGGCGATTTGGTGAGCGAAGCGAGTATGAGCACGACCGGGGGTGCCACAGCCGCCAGCGGAACAGACTACGACCTCTACCTGCCTTCCTCCGTGTTGGTGACCGGCTACGACATCATCTTCTTCTGGGTCGCCCGGATGATCATGATGACCACGCACTTCACCGGCAAAGTGCCGTTCAAGCACGTCTATATCCACGGCCTGGTGCTCGACGCGCAAGGCAAGAAGATGAGCAAGTCTGAAGGCAACGTGCTCGACCCGGTGGACCTGATCGACGGCATCACGCTCGAACCCTTGCTCGACAAACGCACCCAAGGCCTTCGCAAGCCCGAGACCGCGCCCAAGGTGCGCAAGCAAACCGAAAAAGAATTCCCCGAAGGCATCCCGGCCTACGGTGCTGACGCATTGCGCTTCACCTTCGCAGCGCTGGCCTCGCTGGGACGCAGCATCAACTTTGACAGCAAGCGCTGCGAGGGCTACCGCAACTTCTGCAACAAACTGTGGAATGCAACTCGCTTTGTGCTGATGAACTGCGAAGGCCAAGACTGCGGCTTGCTGGAGCACACCAAGGCCGAATGCAGCGTGGGTGGACCGGCACACGGCTACCTGGTGTTCAGCCAAGCCGATCGTTGGATCACCTCCATCCTGCAGCAAGCCGAGGCGGAAGTGGCCAAGGGCTTTGAAGAATACCGTCTCGACAACGTGGCCAACACCATCTATGACTTTGTCTGGAACGAATTCTGCGACTGGTACCTTGAAATTGCCAAGGTCCAGATCAACACCGGCACCGATGCACAAAAGCGTGCCACTAGGCGCACCCTCATCCGCGTGCTAGAGACGATCTTGCGTCTGGCCCACCCCATCATCCCCTTCATTACCGAAGAACTCTGGCAAAAAGTGTCGGTCGTTGCTGGCCGGCCCGGAGCATCAGTCAGCATCGCCGCCTATCCACAAGCCCAACTGGAGCGGGTGGACGACAAGGCGATTGCCCATGTTGCACGCCTGAAACAGCTGGTGGATGCCTGCCGCAACCTGCGTGGCGAAATGAACGTCTCGCCAGCCACGCGTTTGCCCCTGTTCGTGGTGGGCGATGCGGCCTTCATGACACAGGCCGCACC
>JBJOJH010000050.1:0-3096 GCA_046046715.1 Pseudomonadota bacterium
GTATGACCAGACCGGCAGGGTGGCCACCTTGGACGGCAAGATGGTGGAACTGTCGGCGCGTGAGCTGGGCCTCCTGGAGGTCCTCCTGCAGCGGGCTGGTCGTTTGGTCAGCAAGGATCAGCTCGTGGAGCGCCTGTGTGAGTGGGGCGAAGAAGTCAGTAACAACGCGATTGAGGTTTACATCCACCGCCTGCGCAAAAAGATCGAAAAAGGACCCGTGCGCATTGCCACCGTTCGCGGATTGGGCTACTGCCTGGAAAAAATTCCTGGTTGACTGTGGCCCCCACGTTGCGCATATCGTGTCGCTCTCTGCCTCCCAGGGGAACCAGTTTGTTCGTGAGACGGCCCGCAGCAAAAACTTGGCCCACGGCTTAGCCTTTCCAAAGCATGAAGATATTTCAGCGTGAGCAGCGTTCGCTGTTCGGGGAGATCCTGGACTGGATGCTCACGCCCCTGCTGCTGCTGTGGCCCATCAGTCTGGTACTGACCTGGCTGGTGGCCCAGGGTATTGCCGGAAAGCCCTTTGACCGTGCGCTGGAATACGACGTGGGCGCCCTGGCTCAGCTCATCACGGTCCAGCACAACCGTGCGCAATTCAGCCTGCCGCTACCTGCCCGCGAACTGCTGCGGGCCGACGACACGGACACGGTCTACTACCAGGTGCTGGGTAGCCGGGGCGAATTCTTGAGTGGCGAGCGTGACTTGCCTCAGCCGGAAGATGACGGCGCAGAGCCCGGTGTTATCAAGCTGCGTGAGGACGAGTTCCATGGCAGTGGCATCCGCGTCGCCTATATGTGGGTGCCCCTGGGCCTGCCAGGTGGAAGGCCCGCTCTGGTACAGGTGGCGGAAACCCTGGATAAGCGCTCGGTGCTGGCCTCCGAGATCATCAAGGGCGTAATGCTGCCGCAGTTTGTGATCCTGCCCATTGCCGTGCTACTGGTTTGGCTGGCGCTGGTGCAGGCTATCAAGCCGCTCAACCAGCTCGAAGAGCGCATACGCGCTCGCAAGTCCGACGACATGAGCCCGCTGGACACCGATGTGGTGCCGCTCGAGGTGGTGCCGCTGGTGTCCTCGGTGAACGATTTGCTGATGCGCCTGAAGGACTCCATTGCTACCCAGAAGCGCTTTCTGGCTGATGCCGCCCACCAGCTCAAAACACCGTTGGCGGGCTTGCGCATGCAGGCAGACCTGGCGCTGCGCGCCGAATCCAGCGCTGAAGACCTCAAGCAGTCCTTGCGCCAGATCGGACGTTCCAGCATCCGGGCCACACACACTGTCAATCAATTGCTGTCGCTGGCACGCGCCGAGAGTCGGGGCAATGTGCTGGTGCGCGAGCCCTGCGACTTGGCAGAGCTCACGATGGAGGTGATCCGCGACAGCGTGCCACGCGCCATGGACAAGGGCATCGACCTGGGCTACGAAGGTGCTGAGCCGGGCACCAAGGGTGTGATGATGCAAAGCAACCCCACGTTGCTCAAGGAGCTGATTCGTAACCTGGTGGACAACGCCATCAACTACACACCTTCCAGCGCTGCCCAGCCTGGCATCGTGACCGCGCGGGTGCTAACCGACCCTTTTAGCGGGACCTTGGTGCTGCAGGTCGAGGACTCAGGCCCAGGAATTGCCCCCAGCGAGCGAGATCTTGTATTTCAGCCCTTCTACCGGGTATTGGGCACCGAGGCCGATGGCTCGGGTCTGGGCTTGCCCATCGTGCTGGAGATTGCACGTCAACACAACGCATCGGTGGAGGTCAACGACACGCACCCGGGCAAGAACCCGCCTGGCGCTCAGTTCAGCGTGCGCTTCATGGCGCAGACATCGGCCTGATCAGGCCCTCAAGGGCAGCTCACCCATTCGCGCCCTGCCAGCACGTCTTTCAGGGTCTCCAGGCGCTGTCGCAGGTCGGTATCGACAGCGGCGAGCCGCAAGGTAAAGCCTTGGACCGGTGCCTGTGTCATTTCGACGCGGGCGGTGCGTAAGCCTTTACCGGTCAAAGCGTTCAATTCGGCCTGGGCGGCAGCTTCGCTGTCAAAAGAACCCAAAGACAAGCCCGGTGCAAGTGGACCGGTGGATAACGGCTCCACGTTGAACTTGCGGGCAGTCAGCAGTGCCCGCCTTTTGGCCACCGCCTCTGCTGAGCTAAATTTGCCGATGTAGATGATCCAGCGGCCTGGCACTGCGCTTGGGTCAAGCTGCCAACTACCGGCTGGCAGACCAGACGCCAGGGCCGCACGCAAGGCCAGGGTCTGGGTTTCGTCAAATAAGCCCGTCTGCAGGCACAGAGGTGGGTCTTTCGCCTTGGCGTCTGCTTCAAGTTGCCGCAACTCTTTTTCAGACAAGAGCACCAATGATTCGGGCTGAATCTGCTGGGCCAGTCGCTGTGGCTCGGTGTGCTGTTCAGGAGCGAAGCCATAGGCCTGAAAAAGGCCCTGCGACCAGGCCCAAAAAACGCCGTTGGCCAGCAACAGAAAGAGGATCAGGGCTCTGAGCATGAATGTCACTCCGACGGGGCCAGGGGCCGTACGCTGACTTCTGAACTGGTGATTTTTTGCAGGCCTAGTGACGTGAGAACCTGCAAGGCGCCCGTGGCGTCCACGCCCCTTGCACAGCCGGTGGTGCCATCACTGAGCCTCACCCCGCTGCCGGCCAGCACATCCAGCGCCTGAAAGGATGCGACAAAAGGTGCAAAGCCCTCGCCCTCGAAGCGCTGCAGGGTCTGAACCAGCGGCAAAAAGACCCGGCGCAGCGCGGCTGCGGCATCCATCTCTGGTGCCAACTCCTGCAGCCAGGCCGGTGGCGTCGACAAACCCTCGGCGCTGCGGGGAGCTATGTTGATGCCAACACCGATCACCATAAAGCGAACGCCGGCAAAGCTGGCGGTTTCGATCAGGATGCCGGCCAGCTTGCGACCGCGCAGCCACAGGTCGTTGGGCCACTTCAGGCGAACATCGGGGTGCAGGCTGCGGGCCAGGCTGACACCCACGGCCAGCGAAAGGCCGGACCAGTCTTGCGGCGACAGGGGCAGGCCCAGGGAAAAACTCAAGGGAATGGCCCCCACGGTTGGCACTGTGTGTCCGCCCTGCCCCTCGCTCAACC
>JBJOJH010000051.1:0-5082 GCA_046046715.1 Pseudomonadota bacterium
CCCAGGCGCATGCGCTGACCCCGGTCTAGCGCTGCCAGGCGTTGCGAAATGGTCGGATTGATTGGTGTTGCAGGTGCGGTTGCCATCTTGTTGTCCGGTAGCCGTGATGCCAGCGCACCACTGATGGCGGCCATTATTCTGCCGCCCCCCGGAAAACATGAGCCCGATAAGCGTGGCTTTTACCCCCTACTTCAAATTCAAGTTTTGGGATGGCCCAGATAGCATTCATGCACCCCTTTGAAACGGGGCCCATCTAAGGGAGCACACACCATGGACTTGCGATTGACCCCCACTGCCATGCCCGCCACCGTCCGCACGGGGCTGGCCACCAGACCCACCGGACCCGCGGCTGCTGAAGGCGCGGGCGGTGGTTTTGCAGGAGCTATGAAAAGCGCGCTGGGCTCGGTGAGCTCGGCCCAAAATGACGCAACGCGCCTGCAGCGCGAAGTGCAAATGGAAAACCCCAATGTGAGCCTGGAAGAAACCATGGTGGCCATCCAGAAAGCACAAATCGGCTTTCAGGCCACCTTGCATGTGCGCAACCGCATGGTGCAGGCCTACACCGACATCATGAACATGCAGGTGTAAGCGCAGGCTTCAGGGCAGCTACGTCAGTGCAGCCACTTGGGCCGCTGCTCGTCCTGGCCATCAAACGCATCCAGCCAGGGCTCGGCCAGGTAGCGAATCTGCGCGTCGTTGTGCAAGATGCGCAGCATGATGCTGGTCTTTTCCTTACGCTGCTCAGGCAGCAAGGTTTCGCTGCGAGACAGCACGCGCAGCTGCTCGATGAGAACTGCGCAAGTGCTCTCGAACTGGACGACCTGGTCCCAGTCTTCGGATTTGGCAGCATCCAGCATCTTGCGGCTGCTGTCTTCGATGGCGCGGTAGTGGTCGAGGAGTTGCTGAGACATGATCAGGTCCTGCCTTGAGAAGGGTTGTTCATGCCCGAACCCATCACTTGCGGACGGATTTCACTCCAAGCGCTGACCACGGGCAAAAACAACTTTTCAACTTCCTCAACAAGTGCAACATCAGAACGGATATTGGCCTCCACCAACTTTTGCAAGGAGTAGTCGTACAAAGAGCTAAGGTTGGCGGCAATTTCGCCCCCCCCCGCGTCATTCAGAACAGAACGCAGACCTTCGTCTATAAGGCGAGTAGCACGGCTGATGGCTTGCGCCTTTGCCACTACATCTCCTGCTTGGAGTGCAGCCTTGGCATCACGAAGAGACTTCAGCACAGCGTCAAAGATCAGTCCTATCAGCTGGTGCGCGTCGGCACCCAAGATGCCAGCTTCCGCCCCAACAGTTTTATAAGCATTCGCCGATCGCATATTGATAGATAAGTACATGAGGAGTTTCCTACGTTTGCCCTATATATTCTTTATCGGCAAATCAGTTCAAAACTCAAGGCCTTTGGCTACCGAAATCAAGCCATCAGGAACCTGTACACCTTGTCCAAATCTGCCCAGCCTGCATTTTTCAAAGCCTGCCGCACCTGGGCGGTGAAAGCAGCATCGTGCTGGAAGCGTCGGCAAAACACCTGTACCGTCTGGACCAGTTCGGACGCATCAGGAAGCGCCCCATCGGTATTGCAGCGGGCTGCCAACATCAGGCGCAACAAGCCGAACCTCGAGACCAGTTGCAAATAGTCATCGTACGGACTTGCCCCCTCAAAAGGAAACACCTCGCGAAACATTTCATTCAGTATGTAGTGTTCCAGCAAATATGGTGCCGCCTGCATCGCCTCGGGTAGCCGCTTCAACCCATTTGTGTAATTGGCTACCAGCTGCTCAGCCGTCACCGTTTGCTGACCCGGACTGACCCCCAGCCCCACTGCCACGGCATGTGCCACCTCACGATGGACTGCGGACGCGGCATAACCCTGCTTGGCACGCCAAAAACCCTCAAACACGCGTGCCTGCACGGGATGGTTGGGCTGCATAGTTGCCAGCGCCTCCATGACCAGCCCCTGCTCCACCATCACGGTGAAATTATGGATAAGGCCCCGAACCTCTGATTGGTCATGTTCACGCAAGGCCTTATCCAGGCTCTCGCAAAAAACCCCCAAAACAGCCAAGCGCTGCCACAACTCCAACCCCTCTGTACGCATCAACTGCAAACAAAAGATACGCAACTCGTTCATGAGTTCGAGACTCAGACCAAATTTGGATCTGACACCGGCCACCCGACTGACGCGGACATCGAGTGATGTCTCGGTAAACTGAAAGGCGTCCGGGTGCAACAGCGCCTGGCGAGCAGCCTCAGGACACGACAAGGTCAACGCTTGCTCGTATTGACCAGCGAACTCTCGTGTTTGCCTGGGATACGAAAAACAAGTGTCGGAGAGATAGCTTTCATCCAGCTCTTTCTGTACAGAACACAGGCCACCATCCATGAAGGGACATTCCCCGCTTTGGGGTTTGAGCTCAATGCGTGCGTAATTGGCGTCGCTGGGTTGACTTCTTTGCCGTTTAACACTGTCAGAGATCACTGCCGCCAACTCTGGCTGATCCAGCTTTCGGTAGGCTTGATAAGTTTTCTTGTCCACAGACACTTGCCAGCCCGTACAACAGTTGTCTTCACATTCTGAACCTATGCACCGAAATTTGCTCGCATATAGCGGCACCAGCGCGGTGAGACGGCGAACGGGGTGGAGTGTTTTCATGATCTATGACGCCTTGCGCCAATACAAAAGAGGGGAATTGCACCTATCCTTCAGCTCGTCTTGTTCCACTGAGCAAGCTGTGCCGTCACATAGGAGTTAAGTCCTTGCAAGTTCACCAAACGGCTGTCGAGGTCGGAGTATTGTTTACGCAACTGGGTCTCAATGCGAGCGGCACGCGCGTTGACCTTGTCCTGTTCGTCAGCATTTCGTGTAATCGAACCTTGTAGAGCCGCAGCCTTGGTGGTGATTGTGCCGGTGGAGGCGATCAGGCCGGAGGCGAAGTCCTTGAACTTCAAGCCAAAACCATTGGTGACCGTATCGCCGTTGTTTTGCGTAAACAACTTTTGAACATTGGGCAGATCTTTCATGGCCGTTGCGAGCTTGGTCGTATCCAATTTCAGCGAGCCATCTTTCTGCCGCTGCAGACCCACCTCAGTCAGATGAGAAAAGGTGGACCCGGTACTGCTTGATCCCAAGACGCTGGACAACACGCGCTGCAAGCCCATGGTGGTCGAGTCACCTTGTAATGGACCCGACGCGCCACCCTGCACGTAACGCAGTGCATCTGAGATTGTTTTGTTCAGGGCCGTGTAGGCATCAGCAAACGTCTGTATCTTTTTTTGCAAGGCCTCCAGATCCTGGCTCACAGTCACCTCAATGGGCGACGTGGTGACCTGGTTAAGTGCGATGGTCACACCTGGCACCACGTCGGTCAGGGTGTTGGAAGCCGACTCAAACTCCAACCCATTCAGCTTCGCAACAGCGTTCAAGCCAGTCTGACCCAGCTCCATGCCCATGGTCGAACCAGTGGGGTTATTGAGTGCATTGAATGAGAGACTGTCCAGCCCCGAGAAACCTGAGGCGCTCACACTGAATCCGGCCTCCTCTCCCGTGTTACTGGACCGAATCACCAGCCGCTCCTGGGTCCCGGTCCGCATCACCGTAGCAGTCACACCGGCACTAGATGCGTTGATTTTCGATGCAATGGTGCTGAGTTTGTCGTCGCCATTGATACTGACTGAGACCGGCAGCCTGCCGTCATCTACAAAACTGCCTGTGGCCCAACTCCCCAAGGCAATACTGAGGGTGCCCACATCGCCCGCAACACCCAAGGTACCATCCGTCGAAAGATATCGGGAAGCCGCTGTCTGTGCCCTAGCCAAGGTCGATATCTCCAGGGACAGACTGGTAGCAGAAGCTGATGAGGAAGTGGAGATGGTGGCAGCAGAGGGGTTGGTCGAAGTCGACTTAAAGACACCCCAATCACTGGCCTTACTCAAGGCGGTTGCAGCGTCACCAAGTGCGGATACTTGCGATTTGATAGCCGCATAAGTAGACACTTGGGACTGCAGGCCTGCAGCCTTGGTCTTCAAGGCGGTCAGGGGCTGCTTTTCAATAGAAACCAACTGCGTCACGATGCTGTTGACATCAAGACCGCTTCCAATACCTGGTGATGAAATACCCATATCGCCCTCCGTCCTTGAGTTTATGGTGACACAAACCATCCAAAAGGCCAAAAAGCGGCACTGGTTACAACCAGACGCCGCTTTAAGCCATCAACTCTTGGGTACTCGAAGGTCAAGTACCCATCTGAATCAGCGAAGCAAAGCCAGCACCCCTTGTGGACCTTGGTTGGCCTGCGCCACCATCGCCGTACCCGCTTGCTGTAGCACCTGAGCGCGTGACAAGTTGGCAGTTTCCTGAGCGTAGTCGGCATCCATGATCCGCCCACGGGCTGCAGACAGACTTTCGGAATTGCTGCGCAAATTACCCACGATAGATTCGAACTGGTTCTGCGTGGCGCCGTACTGAGCACGGGTCAAGTTTGCGGCATTCAGGGCTGTGTCCAGCGCGGCGGTGTCCGAAGCCTTACTCAATGTTGCCGTGAATGCGGTCGTTGCAAAAGCAACCGCAGTGCTTCCGTCACCCAACTCCACAGCTGTTGTATTTGCGGCAATCAGATCGACACCGTTGAACTTGGTGTTCCCTATCACGCGAGTTACCTCAGCACCCAGCAAATCCATTTCGGCATTGATCGCCGCAAGAGCGTCTGTGTCGTTCGAAATGGTGCCGCTGGCTTTTTGCACAGCCAGTTCACGCATACGTTGAATGTTGGCGGTGATACTTGCCAGTGCGCCATCTGCCATCGCTGCCATGGAAATGGCGTCGTTGGCATTGCGGATACCCACGTCGGTGCCACGCTTGGTGGCCTCCAGCTTCGACGCAATAGCCATGCCGGCTGCGTCGTCCTTGGCGGTGTTGACACGCAAGCCCGAGGATAAGCGAGCCATCGAGGTTTGCAATGAGCTCTGCGTGCCGGCCAACCAGCGTTGTGCAGTGGTGGAAGCGGTATTGGTATTGATTCCAGACATTTCGTACTCCTAAAGTTGAGTGGATGGCACATCTGCCTTCGTC
>JBJOJH010000052.1:0-5889 GCA_046046715.1 Pseudomonadota bacterium
TGCTCGCCGGCGCCGTGGCCATGATCTTTTTCTCTTATGCCTTTGTGAACATGGGCATGGTCAGCGGCATCTTGCCGGTGGTGGGCGTGCCTTTGCCCTTCATCAGCTATGGCGGTACAGCGATGGTCACATTGGGCTTGTGCCTGGGCATCCTGATGTCGATTGCCAGGTCCAAGCGTTTGGTGCAGTCCTAACCGCTGCCCATTGGCCTGCCGCAAGCCCGGGGTTTGGTCGCCACCTAAAATGAATTCATGATTTCTCGCGAACCCACGATTGAGCGCCTGGCTACGGCCAAGTCCCTGCTGTTGACACCTTTTGGCCTGGATGAGGGGCATTTGTCCCGCGCTCTGGCCGAGATACGGGCCCATGCGGTGGATGAGGCTGACTTGTACTTTCAATACACCCGCAGCGAGGGTTGGAGTCTGGAGGAGGGCATCGTCAAGACTGGCTCCTTTAGCATCGACCAGGGGGTGGGCGTGCGTGCGGTCAGTGGCGAGAAAACTGCCTTTGCGTATTCGGACGATATCTCAGAAGCCTCTTTGCTGGATGCTGCCCGTACGGTGCGAGCCATCGGTGCTGCCACCCGGTCGGGCAAGGTTAAGGTGCCCAAAGTCACGGTGGCGAAGGCCCGTAGCCTTTATCAGGACCTGGACCCGATGGGCACACTGGACAGCACGGCCAAGGTGCGTCTGTTGGAGACCGTTGAACAACGGGCCCGCGCCAAGGACCCGCGTGTGGTGCAGGTCATGGCCGGCCTGGCCAGCGAATATGACGTGGTGATGGTGGCGCGTGCCGACGGCACCCTGGCCGCCGATGTGCGCCCCCTGGTGCGGTTGTCGCTCACAGTGATTGCGCAGCACAAGGGACGTCGGGAAATGGGCTCGGCTGGCGGTGGCGGTCGCTTTGGTCTGGCGTATTTTGACGATGCCTGCATCAACCGCTATGTGGATGAGGCGGTGAAGGCGGCGCTCACCAACCTGGAGTCGCGCGCCGCACCTGCGGGTGAGCTGACCGTGGTGTTGGGGCCGGGCTGGCCGGGCATCTTGTTGCACGAGGCCATCGGCCATGGCCTGGAGGGTGACTTCAATCGCAAGGGGTCGAGCGCTTTCAGCGGGCGCATAGGCCAGCGGGTGGCGGCCAAAGGTGTGACCGTGCTGGACGACGGTACCCTGGCAGATCGGCGTGGTTCCTTGAATGTGGACGACGAGGGAAATGCCAGCCAACGCAACGTGCTGATTGAAGACGGCATTTTGAAGGGCTATATCCAGGACAGCATGAACGCCCGTTTGATGGGGGTAGCTCCAACAGGCAATGGCCGACGCGAGAGCTATGCCCACATTCCCATGCCGCGCATGACCAACACTTATATGTTGGGTGGCGACAAGGCGCCCGAAGAAATTGTCGCCAGCATCAAGAAGGGCTTGTACGCCACCAACTTTGGCGGTGGTCAGGTTGACATTACCTCGGGCAAGTTTGTGTTTTCGGCCAGCGAGGCCTATTGGGTCGAAAACGGCAAGATTCTTTACCCGGTGAAGGGGGCCACCCTGGTAGGCAGCGGCCCCGAATGTTTGAAGAAGGTCAGCATGATCGGCAACGACATGCGTCTGGACAGCGGGGTCGGCACGTGCGGCAAAGAGGGGCAAAGCGTGCCCGTGGGCGTGGGCCAACCCACGCTGCGCATCGATGGTCTGACCGTGGGTGGTACGGCCTGATGCCTGCCCGAGTACTGTCAGCTCCGCGATATTTGTCTGTGCTACATTTCAAAACATGAGTTTTTCGTATTTTTTCTTTGCTTACTTTTGGTTCTCAAGCGCCCCTGGCGGAAGAGAGTTTTAAGCGTAGCCCAAAGAAACGCACAGAACCTCACCCAACCGCCGGAACCCCCGGCGGTTTTTTTTTACCCCCTCGTTTCAACGCCCCGAGTTCGCGCATCAAGGAGTCGCACCATGACAGTTCAAGCTAAAGGTAACGAAGCCTGGCAAGCCAGCCCGTCCGTCACCACCCCCGCCCCTCGTATTAACGACCGCACCGGTCGCACTGACGACGAACGCATCAAGGACATCACCGTGCTCCCACCTCCCGAGCACCTGATCCGCTTTTTCCCGATCGGCGGTTCGCCCATCGAGACGCTGATTTCGGACACCCGCCACCATATCCGCAACATCATGGCGGGCACAGATGATCGTCTGCTGGTCGTCATTGGCCCTTGCTCCATTCATGACCCGGCCGCGGCCCTGGAATATGCGCGTCAGCTCAAAGAGCAGCGTAGCAAGTACGCGGGCACACTCGAGATCGTGATGCGGGTTTACTTTGAGAAGCCACGCACCACGGTGGGCTGGAAGGGGCTGATCAACGATCCCTACCTCGACGAGAGCTTCCGCATCGACGAAGGTCTGCGCATCGCACGCCAGTTGTTGATCGACATCAATCGCCTGGGCTTGCCTGCCGCCAGCGAATTTCTGGATGTGATTTCACCCCAGTACCTGGGTGACTTGATTGCCTGGGGCGCGATTGGTGCTCGCACCACCGAGAGCCAGGTGCACCGTGAACTGGCCTCCGGTTTGTCCGCGCCGATCGGCTTCAAGAATGGCACGGACGGCAATATCCGCATTGCCACCGATGCGATTCAGGCCGCTGCGGGTGGTCACCATTTCTTGTCCGTGCACAAGAATGGCCAGGTGGCGATTGTGCAAACCAATGGCAACAAGGATTGCCATGTGATTCTGCGTGGCGGCAAGGCGCCCAATTACGATGCCGAAAGTGTGGCTGCAGCCTGCGCGGATTTGGTCAAAGCCAAGTTGCCACCTACCCTGATGGTCGATTGCAGCCACGCCAACAGCAGCAAGCAGCACGAAAAACAGCTGGACGTGGCCCGAGACGTAGCCGCGCAAGTGGCGGGTGGTTCCAGCAGCGTGTTTGGTTTGATGGTGGAAAGCCACCTGAAGGCCGGTGCGCAAAAGTTCACGCCGGGCAAGGACGATGCCGGTCTGCTGGAATACGGCAAGAGCATTACCGACGCCTGCCTGGGCTGGGACAGCTCGATAGAGGTGCTGGAGATCCTGTCGCAGGCGGTTTTGGCTCGTCGCGCCGCCAAGTAAGGCCGTCAGCCCTGGGCGTTCTGGGCTCCCTGAGAGCCCAGGCGCTCGAGCAGCTTGGCGTGGATGCCGCCGAAGCTGCCGTTGCTCATGCACACCACATGATCTCCCGGCTGTACCGATGCGCAAATCTGGTTGAGCAGGGCATTGATGTCGTCTGCGACCTGGGCGCGCTGACCCATGGATGCCAGGGCCTCCCGTGCATCCCAGCCGAGTCCGCCCGAATGGCAAAAAGCAAGGTCGGCCTGTTCCAGGCTCCAGGGCAGTTGGGCTTTCATGGCGCCCAGCTTCATGGTGTTGCTGCGCGGCTCAAACACCGCCAGGATGCGTGCACCGCTGCCGATACGGCGACGTAGGCCGTCCACGGTGGTGTGGATGGCGGTGGGGTGATGGGCAAAATCGTCATAAACGGTGACGAGGCCTGTGCCCAGCGCGACCGTTCCGCGCACTTCCATTCGGCGCTTGACATTGTTGAACTGGCACAGAGCCTGGGCCGCTACAGCAGGTGAGACGCCCGCGTGCTCGGCCGCCGCAATAGCCGCCAGTGCATTGAGCTGGTTGTGGGTGCCAGACAGGCCCCAAGCCACCCGGCCCACGGTTTGGCCCTGGTGCTGCACGTCAAAGGCATGGGCCTCGCCCAAGGCGGTGAAATCACTCACCGCTGCACCGAAGCTGCGCACCTCGCTCCAGCAGCCAGCGTTCAGAACGCGCGCCAGGCTTTCTTCCAGACCATTGACCACCACTCGGCCTTGCCCCGGAACGGTACGAACCAGATGATGAAATTGCCGCTCGATCGCTGCAAGATCGTCAAAGATGTCGGCATGATCGAATTCAAGATTGTTCAAAATGGCGGTTCGGGGCCGGTAGTGCACAAACTTGCTGCGTTTATCGAAGAAGGCGGTGTCGTATTCGTCAGCCTCAATGACAAAGGGCGCCTTCAGGTCGCCAAGCCGGGCAGAAACCCCAAAGTTCAGGGGCACGCCTCCCACCAAAAAACCAGGGGCCAGACCGGCACATTCGAGTATCCAGGCCAACATGGAGGTGGTGGTGGTTTTTCCGTGCGTGCCGGCGATGGCCATCACATGGCGGCCTTGCAGCACATGGTCTGCCAGCCATTGCGGGCCGCTGGTGTACGGTACGCCCGCGTTCAAAATGGCTTCCATCAGCGGAAATTTAGGGCTGCCGTCGGCTAGGCGCGCGCGGCTGACCACATTGCCGATCACCAACATATCGGGTTGCAAATTCAGTTGCTCAGCGTCATAGCCCTCAATCAGATCGATGCCCAGCGCACGCAGCTGGTCGCTCATGGGGGGGTAGACGCCACTGTCACAGCCTGTGACCCGGTGCCCCGCCTGTGCTGCCAACGCGGCCAGGCCGCCCATGAAGGTGCCGCAAATACCCAAGATATGAATGTGCATGGCAGGATTCTAGGAGTCGGAGCGCCGCACTACTGCCAAAATGGCTGCCTATGAGCACTTTTAGCGACACATTGCCAGAAGAAATTGCCGCGGTGGCGGCCCGCTGGGTGGTGGAGGATGGTCTGGACTACGGTGGTGCCAAGCGTCGGGCAGTCAAGCAGATGGGCTTGCCTGCCCGCACGGCCTTACCTTCCAATGAACTGATGGATGACGCTGTTCAAGAGTACATCGATACGTTTTGCGCTGACACCCAACCGTTGGAGCTGGCGGCATTGCGCCGGCTGGCGCTTGTCTGGATGCAGCGCCTGCAAGAATTTCGTCCCCATTTGAGTGGTGCCGTTTGGCAGGGTACAGCCACCAAAATGTCAGACATTTATCTCCAGCTCTTTTGTGATGATTCCAAAGCTGCAGAAATTGAACTGATCGACCATCGGGTCCAATACGTTGCACGAACGGTGAATGGGCTGCATGGAGAGCCGGTGGATGCGCTCAGCCTGCATGTTTTTTGTGAGGAATTGCAGCTGGACATCGGCGTGCACCTCCTGATTTACAGCCTGGATGATCTTCGTGGTGCGCTACAGCCAGACCGACAGGGTCGCAAGCCCAGGGGAGATATCACTGCAGTTCAGCGTTTGATGCAAGATGATGAAGATGAACAGCATTGACGACACATCCAAGAGCACGGCCATGATCACCTCCCCCGAATCGAACCCTCGAAACCGTCGGAGTCTCCTTGTTGCAGCCGCCGGCCTCGCGGCCTTGGCGGGTGCGGGCCTGGCCTGGCGCCGCTACAGCCCCGAGCCGGTGGCGTCCACAGAACTCGACACGCTGTGGCAGCAGGTATTCAAGACCCCAGCAGGCGGTGATTTGCAAATGGCGTCCTTGCGGGGCAAGCCGCTGGTGATTAATTTTTGGGCAACCTGGTGTCCTCCCTGTGTCGAAGAGTTGCCCATGCTGAGCCAGTTCCACACAGCGCACCAGCCACAGGGCTGGCAGGTGCTGGGGCTGGCGGTCGATCAGGTCAGTGCTGTCAACAACTTCTTGGCCAAGGCGCCCGTGTCGTTTCCTGTCGCTATTGCTGGGCTAGGTGGGGTGGAGCTGAGCAAGACTTTGGGAAATGCGGTGGGTGCCTTGCCGTACACGGTCGTTTTGGCCGCCGATGGCAAGGTGCTGCAACGTAAAATGGGCCGTTTGAGCCCCGAAGACCTCACATCCTGGTTGAGATGAGCAGGTCAGAAACCATTCAAATAATAGAAGATGAGTGCATTTCGGTGAAATTTAATGTAAATTCGCCGGCCATTCATTGAAATCGTTGGAGATCCCATGGATTTGCGAAAACTAAAAACATTGATCGACCTGGTTTCCGAGTCGAACGT
>JBJOJH010000053.1:0-3542 GCA_046046715.1 Pseudomonadota bacterium
CGACTACTTCCAGCATTGGCTCAATCTGGGCGCCAAGCTCGAAGCCTCAGGCGCCAAGTTGCCCAAGATCTACACCACCAACTGGTTCCGTAAGGGTGACGATGGCAAGTTTGTGTGGCCCGGTTACGGTGAAAACATGCGCGTGCTGAAGTGGATGATTGACCGCCTGGAAGGCCAGGCTGCGGGCACCGAGTCGATCTTTGGCGTCAGCCCCACTTACGCCGAAATCAACTGGACCGGCCTGAACTTCACGGCAGACCAGTTCAACACCGTCACCCGCATCGACCCCGCAGCATGGACGCAAGAGCTGCAATTGCACGACGCCCACTTCGAGCAGCTGGCCTACCACCTGCCCCAAGCCCTGGTTGAGGTCAAGGCCCAACTCAAGCAGCGCCTGGGCGTTTAACCCTTCAGATCAGCAGACCAAGCCCGCAGTGTGAGTCCATTCGGGCGGCTCACCCTGCGTGACGCATGGCCTGGGCGACGTCGCCATGCCCGCGTGCATCCAGGGCTTCGGCCGCGCCAAGCCGATCGCGCGCCTCCTTGTTCTGACTGAGCTTGACCTTGCCCACCAGAGAGCTGATGGCGATCTCAATACCGACGATGTTTTTCAGCATCCCGTCGATGTATTCCGGCGCAGAGTCGCCCATCTTCCAGGGTTGGGGTTCGGCAGCCTCGTGCTGCCGCGTCAGGCGCGCAACGATGCCTCGCACAAAGCGCTCGTCATTGCGTATGGCGATCAAGCCGTGTGCCTGCACCACCTCGTAGTTCCAGGTCGGCACCTGCCGGTGGGTCTCGTGTTTGCTGGGGTACCAGGTCGGTGAGATATAAGCCTCAGCACCACGGAACACAACCATCACTGGCGTACCGGTGGGGCAACGCTGCCACAAGGGATTGGCCCGGGCAATGTGGGCAGATAGGCGCCCCAAAGGCCCTGCGCTGGCATCAAACTCGAACGGAATGTGATCCGCATCCAGCCCGGCGCTGCTGTGTGTGACCAGCATGCCCAATGGGTGCTCGCACATGATGCGGGCAAGTTCCTCGGGGCGAGTTTCAGCAAAGTGGGCTGGGAGGTACATGGGGCTCAGCTCAGTGGGTTGGCGACGATGATCACTGTGACCACCGATCGACTATTTTCCACAAGCGACCGAGCACCCTACGGGAAATGAAGAAGCTGGGAGCTTGATCCGAATCTGCACTAATCGAATCAAGCCCCCAATATGCCGGAGAGACGACTCGAGTCTCAGTCCCAGTAACCCATCGTGCGACGGGTATGCATCGCGCTGATTTCGTCATTGATGTTGGTACGGCGCGCCGCGTCAGCACTGTAGGCAAAAGGCTCTTGCATGCTGACTTGTTCCAGAGGCAAGGACGCAGCGGCACGCTGCTGGGCCGCCCTGATGTCGGCCATGATGCGGGGATCGCTCATCGCGGCGGCCCACATACGACGGTCTGCACGGGTACGCGCCTGCTGCGCAGACCTGGCATCTGCCGCGGCCACTACACGGCGGGCTACGCCACGGGCGGTGCTGGCAAACAGAGCGGCCGTGGCAAAACCCACGACCCACAGTACGATCCACAGAGCCATCAAATGATCATCAGCCCAAGTCTCGACCAGTTGATCCGCCAACGTGACTGTGGCGGCCACCACCGCGCCCAACAGCAGGGCGGCCAAACCACGGGTGCCATCAAAACGACGGCGGGCCTGACGTGCCGCGGCAAGAACGCTGGTCTTGCTTGCCACAGGCGCAGATTCGATGTGCAAATTGCTAGGGATCAAGTTCATCATGGCTTACTCCTTGTTGACGTGAAACTGACAATGAGGGTCAGCGATGGGCGAATATTAGGGTTAACACTAATGTTGTTCAACATTCTATTTATGATGTCATTCATTCACCGCAGTGATAATGACGTATGAATCCGATCAACTTCCGCACGCTGGACCTGAATCTGCTTCGGGTGTTTGACGAGGTCATGGCAGAGCGCAGCCTGACCCGCGCAGCACGAAATTTGTCCCTCACACAGCCAGCGGTCAGCAACGCCCTGCGCCGACTTCGCGACACCCTGGGCGACGAGTTGGTGCAGCGCAATGGCTCGGTGATGGAGCCCACCGCGCGGGCAGCAGCCCTGTGGCCCAGCGTACGCGAGTCGCTGCGTCAAATCCAGTCCTCACTATCCCCCAGCGATTTCGAGCCAGCCCGCGCGGACCACAGCTTTGTGCTGGCCATGGCCGATGCCACGGCGGCCGATCTGATCCCCGAGCTGCTGAGCATCACCGAAGTCCAGGCACCCGGCATCTCGCTGCGTGTGGTGCCACTGAGCACCCGAGACCCACGCAAGTTGCTCGATGAACAAAGCATCGATCTGGCTGTGGGTTACTTCCCGGCGGTGGCTTCTGACCTGACGGCCCGCGCACAGGTAGGCAAGGCGGTGGCCTTTGCCAGCCAACGCCTTTACAGCGGGCGGTACGTGTGTGTGATGCGCCGCGACCATCCGCTGGCCCAGGCGCCGCTCACGCTGGATGCCTACTGTGCCGCCCGCCATCTGCTGGTGAGCTTCACCGGCAAGCCTTTTGGCTTCATCGACGAGGCGCTCACCCTGCTCAAGCGTGAGCGACGGGTGGTGTTGACGGTGAACCAGTTTTTTACGGCCGGCCGTGTGGTGGCCCAGTCGGACCTGCTCACAGTCTTGCCGCAACACTTTTTTCACAGCACGGGTTTTGCAAACCAACTGGTGCTGCGCGAACTGCCTTTCGATGTGCCCACAGTGCATGTCGATGCCCTGTGGCATGCCCGCGAGGACAACAACCGGGCCCACCAATGGCTGCGCCAGAACGTGGCACAAGCAGCGGCGCGCGCCTTCACCACGGCAGGCAGCGCGTGAACATCCAGCTCTTGTCTGACCTGCACCTTGAGGTGCACCCCCACTTTGTGCCCCAACCCGCCACCGGTGCAGACGTGCTGGTGCTGGCCGGCGACATAGGCTCCTACCAACAGGGCTCACTGCTGGCCGATGCTGATTTCGGGCTGGCGCGCTTTTCACCACTGGGCGCTTGGCCCACGCCGGTGTTGATGGTGCCGGGGAACCACGAATACGACGGCCAGGACTTCGATGCCGCGCACGAGCGATTGCAAGAGGTCTGCGCCCGTCTGGGCATCACCTGGCTGGAGCGCGAGGAAGTGGTGTTGCAAGACGCCGCCGGCGACGTGCGCTTTGTAGGCACCACACTGTGGTCCGACTTTGATGCCCTGGGCCCCAGAGCCTGCGATACGGCGGCAACTCTCGGTCAACAGCTCAAGGCGCGCGACAAGGCTTTTCGGGCGGCCAACTATTACTTGCGAAAAACGCTGACCACCCGTGCGGGCGAACCTTGGCTGGCACAAGGTGTGCGGGAACAGGCGTTGGCTTGCCAGGATTGGCTGCGTGAGGCCTTGGGCAAGCCCTTTGTCGGCCGCACGGTGGCCGTCACCCACTTTGCCCCCAGCCTGCAAAGTGCCGACCCCCGCAACGGTCGCACGCCGGGTACCGCCGGTTTTTGCAAC
>JBJOJH010000054.1:0-5576 GCA_046046715.1 Pseudomonadota bacterium
CCAGCGAGCAGGTGCTGAATCAGAGGGTGCTGGACCTCAAGGGTGCACTGGCAGACCGCATCGTGGTGCGTGAAGGCTTGCTCTGGCTGTTTCGGATGATTGGGCTGGGCAGTTTCTGGGCGTTGGTTCAGGGCTGGTCTGCCCAGCACATGTTGCTGCTGGGCGGGACACTAATGGCCGCCGCAACGCTCATGGAGTGGGCCTTGGGTCGAGCCTGGCTGGCCAGCGATTCAAGCGCCTGAGGGCACGGAATCAAGCCGGCTCAACACCCGCTGCCACACCGCCCGTTTGCCGGCATAGGGCATCGTAGACCAGGCTGTGATCTCATCGATGGTTCTCAGGCAGCCTTCGCACCAGCCGGTGGTCGCGTCGATGCGGCAGCGCGACACGCAGGGGGACGGCACCGGTCCGGCCTGTTGAACGATCGCCGCACCGGCCTCGGCCAGTTCATGGTGGCGTGTAGGAGTGAGTTTGAAGGACATCTGGGCCGACTTTAAGCCGCCGCCACATCGGCCACCGGCGCGCCGGTCAATGCCCTTAAATCTTCGGGCGTCAAGGCAAACACGGCATGCGGGTGGCCAGCAGCCGCCCAGATGGTCTCAAAGCGAAAGAGGCTTTCGTCAATAAGCGTGACGGGTGCCTGGGCGTGGGCCACGGGCGACACCCCGCCAATCGAAAAGCCTGTCTTGCCTTTCACGAAGTCGGCATCTGCCCGCCCCAGTTTCTGGCCTTCGGTGCAGACCCAGGCTTGCACTTTTTTCTCATCCACCCGCCGATCGCCTGCGGTCACCACCAGCACGGCCACTTCGTCGGGCTTGCGTTTAAAGATGATGCTTTTGGCAATCTGGCCCAGCGCCACGCCCAAGCCGTCTGCGGCCTGCTGGGCGGTGCGGGCAGCCTCGTCCAGCATGACCGGTGCGTGGAGGTGACCCGCGGCAAATAGGAAGGCAGCCACGCGCTGAACGCCCTCAGGCAGGGGTTTCACTTCTGCACCACACATGACAGTTCAAACCTTACGCTTGTTGATCAGGGCACGGGCCGCGCGCGACTGCGTCTCCCGCCCCAGGGCCTGGCTGATGTACTGACCGGCATCAACCAGCCGGTCCAGATCAATGCCTGTGTCTATGCCCATGCCGTGCAGCATGTAAACCACATCCTCAGTGGCCACATTGCCGGTAGCGCCCTTGGCGTAGGGACACCCACCCAGTCCCGCCACCGAGGTATCAAACTGCCACACGCCCATGTGCAGGGCAGCCAAGGTGTTGGCCAGCGCCTGGCCGTAGGTGTCGTGAAAATGCCCGCTCACCTCATCCACGCCATAGTGCTTGAGGGTGGCCTCGATGGCGCGCTGCACCTTGAGCGGTGTGCCCACGCCGATGGTGTCTGCCACACCCACATGCTGAACGCCTATGTCTTTCATCATGCCGGCCAGCTGCGCCACCCGTTCAGGCGCCACCTCACCTTCGTAGGGGCAGCCCACGGTGCAGCTCATGGCGCCACGCACGCGGATACCTGCCGCGCGGGCGGCCGCCACCACGGGCGCAAAGCGCTCGATGCTCTGGGCCATGCTGCAGTTGATATTTTTCTGACTGAAAGCTTCACTCGCCGCACCAAACACCACGATCTCGTCGGGTCGGGTTGCCAGCGCGGCCTCAAAACCCTGCAAATTGGGTGTGAGCACCGAGTAACGCACGCCCGCTTTGCGCTGGATGCCTGCCATCACCTGGGCGTTATCGGCCATTTGGGGCACCCACTTGGGACTGACAAAGCTGGTGACTTCGATCTCGGTCAAGCCTGCGTCCTGCAAACGGTGCACCAGTTCCACCTTGACATGGGTGGCCACCGGCTGCTTCTCATTTTGCAAACCGTCACGGGGGCCCACGTCGACGATTTTGACCCGGCCAGGCAAACTCATGAAACACCTCAACGCAGCTGAATTGGAGCCGCAAAGTGTAGCGACGCCATCATTTGTCCCCACGTTTTCCTGCATCAGCCACAAAACCAGACAGATGTCAGATTGCTTTAGGCTGAGTCAGTTAAGGTCTGGCGATAGAGAACTTGGAGACACATCATGAAGCTGGCTCTCATGTCAGACATCCACGCCAACAGTCACGCGCTGGAGGCCTGCCTGGCCCATGCGAGTGCTGCGGGCGCCAACAAGATCGCCCTGCTGGGTGACTTGGTGGGTTATGGCGGAGCGCCCGCCAAAGTGGTGCAGCGCGTGATCGGTCTGGCCGAGCAGGGGGCCATCGTGCTGCAGGGCAACCACGATGCGTTGGCAGTGGCCCCGCCCAGCAAGGTTACCCACCGTGGTGACGAGGGTGCGCAGTGGACGCACGAGCAGCTCAGCCCGGACCAACGCCAGTTTCTGGCGAAATTGCCGCTGACGCACCTGGATCAGACCGTGTTGCTGGTGCATGCCAGCGTCGATGCTCCCGCGCAGTGGCGTTATGTGGACAACGAGCGTGCGGCCAGCGCCAGCCTGGACGCTGCAATCGCCGCCCCCTATGGGCACCCCGACGTGCGCCATGTGTTTGGCGGGCATGTGCACCACCAGACCCTGTACTACCGGGGGGCTGGCCGCAACCTCATGCCCTTTGCGCCTACCCCGGGCGTACCGGTCCCCACACCTCGCCACCGCAGCTGGATCGCCACAGTAGGCTCGGTGGGCCAGCCGCGCGACGGCCGCACCGGGGCCATGTACGCCATGTTCGACACCACGGCCATGCAACTCACCTTTTACCGGGTCGAATACGACCACAACGCGGCCGCCGCCTGCATACGGGCAGCTGGCCTGCCGGAACACTTTGCCCAGCGCCTGGAGGGTGGACGATGAAACTGATTGAGTCAGGCCGCGAAATTGACGGCTTTCTGGTGGAAGACTGTATCCACAGCGGCGGCATGGCCCTGATTTACCGCGTGCATTACGCCGGGGGTCGTGAACCCAATTTCGAGATGGTGATGAAGGTGCCACGCATGACCGCGGGCGATGGGGCAGAAAACATCGTCAGCTTCGAGGTCGAGCACCAGATGATGCAGGTGCTGCACGGCCCCTATGTCCCCAGGCTGGTGGCCGCCGGCGACCTGGACGTCGTGCCCTATCTGGTCATGGAATATGTGCGGGGCAACACCATCGAACACTGGGTGCCACAACCTGGCGAGCCCGGCGCAGAGGTGGCCACCATCGTCAAGTTGGGCACCGCTGTAGCCACCGCCTTGCACAGCATGCACAAGCAAAACGCGGTGCACCTCGATCTGAAACCCGCCAACGTGCTGATCCGTGAAGACGGAAGTGCCATGCTGCTGGACTTTGGCCTGAGCTTTCATGCGCACTACCCGGATCTGCTGGCCGAAGAGCTGCGCAAGGCAGTGGGGTCGGCCATCTACATGGCGCCCGAGCAGGTAGTGGGTATTCGCGGCGACCCGCGCAGCGACATTTTTGCCCTGGGTGTGATGCTGTACGAGCTGGCTACCGGCGAGCTGCCGTTTGGCAATCCACACACCAGTGGCGGCCTGCGCCAGCGTCTGTGGATGGACCCGACACCGCCACGCAAGCTGCGCCCTGACTTGCCCGAATGGCTGCAAGAAGTGATCTTGCGATGCCTGGAACCGGTGGCCGACCAACGCTACCCGTCTGCGGCCCACCTGGCCTTTGACCTGATGCACCCGGAACAAGTCACCGTGACGGAGCGCGGCCGCAACACGGTGGGCACCGGTTTTCGGACGCACTTCAAACGCTGGATCAAGGCGGCGGGCATGCAGTACAAGCCCAGCCAGCTACCCACGCGGCAAATCGACGAAGTACCCATCATCATGGTGGCGGTTCCCAACCACGATGTGACCGATGCCACGCTGTATTCACTGCGCCAGGCGGTGGACCGATCTCTGGGCATACGTCCGGGTGCGCGGCTGGCTTGCGTCACTGTGGTCAGTGGCAGCGCCACAGGGGCAACCAGCGACGACACCAGCGAAACCAGCGTACACCGGGCCATGCTGGCCATGCTCAGGCAGTGGACCCAAGGCCTGAACCTGACAGGTCACCAGACCTCGTACCACGTCCTTGAATCGGGTGATGTGGCCCAGGCGCTGCTGCGCTACGCCGAGGGCAACAACGTCAGCATGATCGTGATCGGCGCAGCCACCCATGGTCTGCAGATGCAGCGCTTTGTGGCCACCGTGCCCATCAAGGTCGCCATGGAAGCGCCCTGCACCGTGGTGCTGGTCAAGCAAACCTTGCCGTTTGCCCAGTTGGGACGAGAACACAAAACGGAGGAATGAGCCTTTTACAGGCCCATCGCTCAATAGCAGCGCTCTATGTCCACACGACCAGCGACCGGCTCGCCCTGCTGCAATGCGCGGATCTTGCCGACGATCTGGTCGATGCTTTGGGCGCGCAGGGTGCGAGCCGAGGTGTGGGGCGTGACCGTGATGGCCGGGTGATGCCAAAAAGCGTGTTCGGTTGGCAAAGGCTCGGTGCGAAACACATCCAGCGTGGCCCCGGCGATATGGCCGCTGTCCAGCAGCGCAAGCAAGTCCTCGTCGACCAGATGGGCACCACGCGCCACATTGACGATGTAGGCACCAGGTAACAGGCGCGACAGCGTGTTGCGATTCATGATGTCGCGGGTGTCGGGGGTGAGAGGCAACAGGTTGACCAGCACGCGCGTTCCCGCCAGAAAGTCCTGAAACTCGCCTTCGCCGCTGTAGGTCTGCACGCCGGCCAGGCTTTTGGGCGTTCGGCTCCAGCCCAACACCGGAAACTCAAAGGCCTGCAGGGCATGAGCCACGCGGCTGCCCAGAACGCCCAGGCCCATCACGCCCACCGGGAAATCCTGGCGCTGGGGTGCGGGGCGCTGCGCCCAACGCCCCAACGTTTGGGCCTGGTCGTAACGGTCGAATTCACGAAAGTGCCGAATCACCGCGTGACAAACATATTCGGCCATCTGTACCGCCATGCCGGCATCATCGAGCCTGATCACCGGCAGATGCGACGGCCAACGCAGCTTGACCAAAGCGTCCACCCCCGCGCCGATGTTGAACACGGCCTTGAGCTGATGCTGCTCGTCGATGAAGGTTTGCGGCGGTGCCCACACCACCGCGTAATCCGCCAAGGGTGCCCCCGGCGACCACAGCGACACCTCGGCGCCGGGCATCGCAGCGCGCAGCCCCTCCAGCCAGGGTCCAGGCGTGGTGTCAGCGCAGCAAAAAGTGATTTTCATCAGGCCAGACGCAAAAGTTCAGCCCCCTCGGCTACCTGGTCTCCGGGGGCGTAAAGCAGCTCGGCCACGCTGCCGTCTGCTGGTGCTGCGATGGTGTGCTCCATCTTCATGGCCTCCATGACGGCAAGTGCCTGACCCTTTTTGACCGTATCGCCAGCCTGCACCGCAAACGACACCACTTTGCCAGGCATGGGGGCAGTAAGGCGGCCGCCCTCCTGCTCGCTGTCGCCCGCGTGCGCCAGCAAGTCCAGCAACGTGATCTGTGTGGCCCCTGAGGCCGTATGCACCTGCACGACATCGCCCCAGCGGTGCACCTGTGCCAAGACTCGCTGACCGCCAAATTGCAGATCTATGCCC
>JBJOJH010000055.1:0-3815 GCA_046046715.1 Pseudomonadota bacterium
CCGCATGCGCAATGGCCCCAACAAGCTCGCATTGCCGTTCAGTTTGTCTTGAATTATGAAGAATGCGGTGAAAACGCCGTGCTGCATGGCGACCCAGGCTCGGAGCAGTTCTTGTCGGAAATGTTCAACCCCGCCAGCTTTGCCGCCCGGCACATGAGCATGGAAGGCATTTACGAATATGGTTCGCGCGCCGGCGTGTGGCGCATCCTGCGCGAGTTCGAGGCGCGTGGCCTGCCGCTGACGATTTTTGGTGTGAGCATGGCCTTGCAGCGCCACCCGGAGCTGACAGCCGCCTTCAAGGAGCTGGGCCACGAAATCGCCTGCCACGGCTGGCGCTGGATCAGCTACCAGAACATGGATGAAGCCACCGAGCGTGAGCACATGCGCATCGGCATGGACATCATTCAGCAGATGACAGGCGAGCGCCCGCTGGGCTGGTACACAGGGCGCGACAGCCCCAACACCCATCGACTGGTGGCGGACTACGGCGGTTTTGAGTACGACAGCGACTACTACGGCGACGACCTGCCCTTCTGGATGCCGGTCACCAAAACCGACGGCAGTGTGGTGCAACAACTCATCGTGCCCTACACGCTGGACACCAACGACATGCGTTTTTCGTCCGCTCAGGGCTTTGCCCAGGGCGACGACTTCTTCACCTACCTGCGCGACAGCTTTGATGTGCTCTACGCCGAAGGCGACCCGCAGGGCTTGAATGCGCCCAAGATGCTGAGCATCGGCATGCACTGCCGCTTGCTGGGTCGGCCCGGCCGCATGAAATCGCTGCAACGTTTTCTGGACTACGTGCAAAGCCATAGCCAGGTCTGGGTCTGCCGGCGCCTGGACATCGCCCGGCATTGGCGCGCCACCCATCCTGCCCCGACCCAAGCGGCTGCCACCACATTGAAGGCCTGAACATGCCCCTGACCATCGAACAACTCAATGCTGCCAGCGCCGCGGACGCAGCCGCCATGCTGGACGGCCTGTACGAGCATTCCCCCTGGATTGCAGAACAGGCACTCGCGCACCGCCCTTTTGCCTCGCTGCCTCATCTCAAATACGTGATGACCCAGGTGCTGGAGGCTGCCGGACGCGAGCCTCAACTGGGCCTGATCCGTGCCCACCCCGAGCTGGCCGGCAAGGCCATGGTCAGCAAAACGCTGACGGCTGAATCGACCAACGAACAAACCAAGGCGGGCCTGACCGACTGCACGCCTGAAGAGTTCGCCAAGATTCAGCAGCTCAACGCCGACTACAACGCCAAGTTCGGCTGGCCTTTCATCCTGGCCGTGCGCGGCCCGCGTGGTCTGGGCTACAACAAGCAGCAAATCATTGAGGCTTTCGAGCGGCGTCTGCAAGGCCACCCCGACTTTGAACTGGCCGAATGCCTGCGCAACATCCACCGCATCGTCGAGATCCGCCTGAACGACAAGTTTGGCGTGGAGCCCACGCTGGGTCATCAAGTGTGGGACTGGCAGGAAAAACTGGCCCAGCACTCAGACCCAGGCTACGCCGAGCAAGGTCAGTTGACGGTGACTTACCTGACCGATGCACACCGCGCCTGCGCCCAACGTATCAGCCACTGGATGAAAGACTGTGGCTTTGACGAGGTGGAGATTGACGCCGTGGGCAACGTGGTGGGTCGCTGCCACCCGGCTGCTAATGGATCTAAATATCTTTTGACCGGCTCACACTACGACACCGTGCGCAACGGCGGCAAATACGACGGGCGCTTGGGCATCTTCGTCCCCATGGCATGTGTGGGCGAGTTGCACAAACAGGGCAAACGTCTGCCTTTCGGGATCGAGGTCGTCGCCTTTGCCGAAGAGGAAGGCCAGCGCTACAAGGCCACCTTCCTGGGCTCAGGTGCGCTGATCGGCGACTTCAAGCCTGAGTGGCTGGAACAGCAGGATGCCGATGGCATCACGATGCGCGCCGCCATGCAGCACGCAGGCCTGTGCGTGGATGACATCGCCAGCATCCAGCGTGACCCAGCGCAGTATCTGGGCTTTGTAGAGGTGCACATCGAGCAAGGTCCAGTGCTCAATGCAACCCACATGCCGCTGGGCGTGGTCACGTCCATCAACGGTAGCGTGCGCTACCAATGTGAAGTGATCGGCACCGCCAGCCACGCAGGCACCACGCCCATGGCCACCCGGCGCGACGCGGCCGCCGCAGTCGCCGAGCTAGCGGTTTATCTGGAACAGCGTGCTGCGCAAGACGGCGACTCGGTCGGCACCATGGGCCAGTTGAACGTTCCGAATGGTTCGATCAATGTGGTGCCTGGGCGTTGCCTGTTCTCGCTGGACATGCGCGCCCCCACAAATGCGCAGCGCGATGCCCTGGCCAACGATGTGCTGGAACGCCTCAAGCTCATCTGCGAGCGCCGGGGCTTGCGCTACCGCCTTGAAGAAAACATGCGCGCGTCAGCGGCCCCCAGCGCCCCCGCGTGGCAAGCCCGTTGGGAGGCTGCAGTCACCCACCTTGGGCTGCCTGTTTTTCGGCTGCCCAGCGGTGCAGGCCACGACGCCATGAAGCTACACGAAGTCATGCCGCAAGCCATGCTCTTCGTCCGCGGAGAAAACGCGGGCATCAGCCACAACCCCCTTGAGTCCACCACCAGCGACGACATGCAGCTGGCGGTGGATGCTTTCACTCGCCTCATCGAACAACTCGCTCAGGAAGCCCAACCATGACCACCCCCTACGAACAACTCGACGCCTGGATCAACGCTCACTTCGATGAGGAAGTGAAGTTCTTGCAGGCCCTGGTGCGTGTACCCAGCGACACGCCCCCCGGCAACAATGCCCCCCACGCCGATTGCGCTGCCGGCTTGCTCGCAGACATGGGGCTGGATGCTGAGAAGCACCCGGTGCCCGCCGATGAAGTGCAGGCAGCCGGCCTGGAGAGCATCACCAACCTGGTGGTACGACGCCGTTATGGGGAAGGTCGCACCGTGCTGCTCAATGCCCACGGCGACGTGGTCCCCCCAGGCGAGGGCTGGACGCATGACCCTTACGGTGGTGAGATCGAGAACGGCAAGATCTATGGCCGCGCCACTGCTGTGAGCAAGTGCGACTTTGCAACCTACGCCTTTGCGGTCCGGGCACTGGAGGCGGTGGCCAAGCCCACCCAAGGCCAGATCAACCTGCTGTTCACTTACGACGAGGAGTTTGGCGGTGAGGTCGGTCCTGGCTGGATGCTCAAGCACAACATCATCAAGCCCGATCTGATGATGGCAGCTGGCTTCAGCTACCAGGTGGTCACGGCCCACAACGGCTGCCTGCAAATGGAAGTCACCGTGCACGGCAAGATGGCGCATGCGGCTATTCCCGACTCTGGTGTGGACGCCCTGCAAGCCACCAACGCCATCCTGTCTGCCCTGTATGCCCAAAATGCCTTGTACAAGCAGATCACCTCCCAGGTGAAAGGCATTACCCACCCCTACCTGAACGTGGGCACCATTGAAGGCGGCACCAACACCAACGTCATCCCTGGCAAGGTCAGTTTCAAAATGGACCGCCGCATGATCCCCGAGGAAAACCCAGCCGAGGTCGAAGCGGGCCTGCGCCAGCTGATTGCCGACACCGCCGCCAAGTTGCCCGGCATCACGGTTGACATCAAACGCATCCTGCTGGCCCGGGCCATGCAACCGCTGCCCGGCAACCAGCCTCTGGTCGCTGCTCTTCAGCGGCATGGCGAAGCCGTTTTTGGCGAACCGAGACCCGCTCTGGGCACGCCGCTCTCCACCGATGTGCGCCTGTTTTGCGAAGCCGGCATTCCGGGCGTGATTTACGGTGCGGGCCCGCGTACGG
>JBJOJH010000056.1:0-10050 GCA_046046715.1 Pseudomonadota bacterium
GCCTGGGCCGCATGAAAGATGAAGGCACGGCATCAGTTGAAATTACCTCCATCCTCAAGCGCAACTCTTGTGGCAAGGCGCTGGACATCGCCCGAATGGCGCGGGACATGATGGGTGGTAACGGCGTCAGCGACGAATTTGGTGTGGCTCGCCACCTGGTCAACCTTGAGGTGGTGAACACCTACGAAGGCACGCACGACATCCATGCCCTGATTCTGGGTCGGGCGCAGACCGGTATCGCCGCCTTTGCCAACTGAAGCTATTCGTGTTTTGGTAGCTGATTGATTGCTGCGGGCTTCTGCGTTGGGGGGCACTGCAGGGTATGGCGGCCCCGCCTCATGCTGCCAAGTGCGCAGAAATCGGCGGGCCCGCCATACCCTGCAGTGCTTCGAGCGGGTGTGCAGCTACAAGAGTCCACTTGAAGCCGGTAATTGACCAAATCTACTGAGGAGAAGACGGCGATGAACGTCAATCAAGGCGCACTTTCCCACCTCAAGGTGCTGGACATTTCGCGTGTGCTGGCGGGTCCCTGGTGCACCCAGATGCTGGCCGATCTGGGGGCGGATGTCATCAAGGTGGAGAGGCCGGGCGAGGGCGATGACACGCGCCACTGGGGCCCGCCTTTCCTGAAAGACGCCGATGGCCATGACACCGATCAGGCCACCTACTTCACCTCCTGCAACCGCAACAAGCGCTCGGTCACCATCGATATGGCCCAACCGCAAGGGCAGGCCTTGATACGCCAGATGGCGATGGGCAGCGACGTGCTGGTCGAGAATTTCAAGGTCGGGGGCCTGGCCAAGTATGGGTTGGACTTTGAGACCCTGCATGCCCTCAACCCTCGTCTTATTTATTGTTCGGTCACCGGTTTTGGCCAGACCGGGCCTTATGCCCAGCGGGCTGGCTACGACCTGATGATTCAGGCCATGACTGGCATGATGAGCATCACCGGCCGGCCCGATGAGGTGCCCGGCGGCGGGCCGCAGCGCGTGGGCGTGGCGCTCATCGACCTGTTTACCGGCACCTATGCCACCAGCGCCATCCTGGCCGCCATCGAGGCCCGCCACCTCACGGGCCTGGGCCAGCACATCGATATGGCGTTGCTGGATGTGGGCATGGCCATCCTGGCCAATCAGGCCGCAGGTTTTTTGAATACGGGCAAGGTGCCGCTGCGTCAGGGCAACAGCCACCCCAGCCTGGTGCCCTACCAGGACTTTCCCACGGCCGATGGCGCCATGCTCCTGGCCATAGGCAACGACGGCCAGTTTGCTCGGTTTTGCCAGGCTGCCGGACAACCGCAGTGGGCGGCCGATGCCCGCTTTGCGACCAACACCCTGCGCGTGCTGCACCGCGACGTGCTGGTGCCCGCTATCAGCGAGGTGACCTGTCTGCGCACCACTGCGCAGTGGATCGCCTTGCTGGAAGACAAAGCCGTACCTTGCGGCGCCATCAACGACATCGGGCAGGCCTTTGGTGATGCCCAGGTACAGGCCCGAGGCCTGGTGGTGACGCAGGCCACGTCCGCGCAGGCCCGCTCACAAACCGCCGTGCCCGCCATGGCCACCGTGGCCAGCCCCCTGCGCCTGACGGCCACGCCCACAGTGCTGAATCGCCCCCCGCCTGCTTTGGGCGAACACACTGCTGAAGTGCTTGCCGAACTTGGGCTTGACACTAGTCGCGTGGCGCAGCTGCGTGCGGATGGGGTGATTTAAGGGAAATGGGAAGGAGCTTTTACGGGCAACGCTGATGCCCGCTCCGTGGTCTATCGTCCCGCTGGCCGGCGATTCACCAGCACAATGCCGCCTGCCACCAGTGCCAATGCGCCCAGCAGGGCCACGGTCAGGGGTTCTCCCAGCCATAGGGCACCCGAGGCCATGGCAAACACCGGGGTCAGAAAGACAAAGACCGAGATCTTGGTGGCCGGGTAACGGCTGAGCATCCACATCCACACCAGGTAGCTGGCAAACGCGCCCACTACGGTCTGTACCAGCATGGAGCTCAAGGCAAAGCCGCTCCATTGCCAGCCCCAGGTTTCACCCAAAAACACGGACAGTGCGGGCAAGGTGACTGCGCCCACACCCAGTTGGTATAGCAGGAGTTTCTCCGGTTGGATACGCGACAGGCCGCTGCCGCGGATGACCACCGTGGTCAGGCCCCAGCACATGCCCGCCGCCAGCGCTAACAGGTCGCCTTGCCACTGCTGGGCCGACGCACTTGCGTTCATGCCTTCCCGAAGAGCCAGTCCGACACCCCCAAAAGCCAATAACAAGCCCACCCATTGAAGGCGGCTGAGAAGTTCAGTGCTGACCACCATGGGCACCAGTACCGCCACCCAAAACGGCGAGGTGTAAACAAACAAGGTCAGACGCGAGGCGGTAGTGTGCTGCAGTCCGATGTACATGCAGGCAAATTCACCCGCAAACAAAGCGCCCGCCAGCAGCCCAGGTCGCAACGACCCATCTCGGGCCCACAAGGAGATGCCACGCCAGCGACACCACAGAAGCAGCAGGATGGTTGCGCCCCCCAGGCGGATCGAGACCTGAAACACGGGTGGCAACTCGGCCAGCGTGGCTTTGGCCAAAGCCTGTTGAAAGCCCCACAACAGGCAGCAACCCAGCAGCAAAAGGACGGCAAGTCCGTCGAGGTGGTCTTTACGTTGGGTCATGGGCGGCTCGGCAAGGTGGGCGGTGGCGTGGCTCTGGCCAGGCGACTGCGCAAATTGCAGGGCCGTTGGCCAGATTAGAGCGGGTGCTCAGTGTAGAACTTGCCGCCGTGGTAAAGCAGGGGTGATGCACCCGGCTGGTGCATGCAACGCTCGACCTCGCCAACAAAAATGACATGGTCACCTTCGTTGTAGCGGCTGCGATTGAAGCATTCAAAGGTGGCGATGGCCCCCTTGAGCAGCGGCGCGCCGGCAATGCCGTCGGTAAAGGCCACGTCGGCAAAACGGTCCAGGCCTTTGCTGGCAAACCGCAGGGCCAGGTCTTGCTGGTCGGCGCCCAGGATATTGATCGCGTAGTGCGAACCGGTGCTCATGGCGGGCATGGACGAGGCCGAGTTGGACAGGCTCCACAACACCAGAGGTGGTGTCAGCGACACCGAGTTGAAGGAGTTGGCCGTCAGGCCCACCAGATCGCCGTTGGGGGCACGCGCGGTCACGATCGTTACCCCCGTGGCAAACATGCCCAGCGCGGCGCGAAACTCCTGGCTGGAAAAAGTGGGGGCGGCGGCCTGAGGGCGCGCAGTGGTCAAAGTCATGCGTTGAATTTACCCGAACTTGATTTCTCTGACCCCGCGCAGGCCATCGGCTGCAGTCTTGTGCAAAATGGGCCCGCTAAGGGCCGTTGCGCCCCGTTCTCCACACACCGGAATCACAACCATGGCCTCAGACCTGCAAGCCCTCTCGACAACCTCGCGTTATGGCAGTGGCCAGTCTGTGCGCCGTCTGGAGGATGATGCCTTGCTGCAAGGTCAGGGTCAGTTCACCGACGACGTCAGTCCGCCCGACTTGGCCCACCTGGCCTTTGTGCGCTCGCCTTACCCGCATGCTCAGATCAAATCCATCGATACCTCGGCCGCTGCTGCCATGCCTGGGGTTCTGCTGGTGTTGACCGGGGCCGACCTGGTGGCCGCAGGCGTCAAACCCCTGCCCGGCGTGTCGGGCTACAAGCGGGCGGACAAATCGCCCGCAGCTACCCCTGCGCGGCATGCCTTGGCCGTGGAGAGGGTGCGCTTTGTAGGCGAGCCCGTGGTGGTGGTGGTCGCCAGCACCTTGCAGCAGGCCCGCGACGCTGCCGAAGCCGTGGTGCTTGATTTCGACGAGCTGCCCATGGTCGTCAACCCGGCGCTGGCGATTGCGCCGGGTGCTCCGGCCCTGTGCGAAAAGGCGCCCGACAACATCAGCGCTGAAACCCGTTATGGTGACAAGGCCGCGTGCGATGCCGCTTTTGCCCAGGCCCACCATGTGGTTCAGCTGCAAATCAACAACCAGCGCCTGGTGGCCCTGTCGCTGGAGCCGCGCAGCGCGCTGGCCATGTTTGACGCTGCCTCCCAGCGCATCACCGTGCGTATGAGCACCCAAACTCCCTCGGGCGTGCGCGACACCCTGTGCGGCGCGCTGGGCCTGCCCGCCAGCGCCATGCGCATCGTGGTGGGAGATGTGGGCGGCGGCTTTGGCATGAAAACCGGTGCCTACCCCGAAGACCTGGCGCTAGCCCATTGCTGCCGCACCCTGCAACGCAGCGTGAAATGGGTGGCCGAGCGCAGCGACGAATTCGTTTCCACCACCCATGGTCGTGATGTGCTGACTCAGGCCGCCATGGCGCTGGATGCATCAGGCAAGGTGTTGGGCCTGCGTGTGGATTCACTGGCCAATGTGGGGGCGTACGGCACCGGTGGCGGCGTCGCCATTCAGGTGGAAATCGGCCCCTGGGTGCAAACCAGCGTGTACGACATCCAGACCATCGATTTCTCCTACAAAGCCGTTCTGACCAACACGGCACCCACTGGCCCCTATCGCGGCGCGGGTCGGCCCGAGGCCATCTTCATCATCGAGCGGCTGATGGATGAGGCCGCGCGCCAGACCGGCATCGACCGTGTTGCCCTGCGTCGGCGCAACTTCATCCAGCCTGTGCAGCTGCCCTACAAAAACCCCATGGGCCACACCTATGACAGTGGCCACTTCGAGGCCATCATGAACCAGGGGCTGGCGCTGGCCGACTGGGCGGGCTTTGAGCAGCGCGCAAGCGTATCGGCCGAACGCGGCCAGCTGCGTGGCCTGGGCATTGCCACTTTTTTGGAGTGGACCGGTGCCAATGTGCTGCAAGAACGTGTGACCGTGTCGGTGCAGGCCAGCGGCATCATCGAGGTGTTTTCTGCTGTCAACGCCATGGGCCAGGGCATAGCTACTTCGCTGGCGCAGCTGGTGGTCGATGCGTTTGGCGTGCCCATGCACCAGGTGCGTGTGGTGCTGGGAGACACCGACCGGGGCGATGGTTTTGGCAGTGCGGGCTCTCGCTCCATCTTCGTGGGCGGCTCGGCGGTGCAGGTGGGCAGTGAGCGCACGCTCGACAAGGCCCGTCAACTCGCCGCTGCCGAGCTGGAGGTGGCCGAGCAGGACCTGGTGTACGAGCAAGGCCGCTTCAAGGTGCCAGGCACCGATGTGGCGCTGGGACTGTTCGAGCTGGCGGGGCGCCAGGCCGATCAACGCATCTTTATCGAATCCACCAGCAAGGTGCAGGCGCCCAGCTGGCCCAACGGCTGCCACATCTGCGAGGTAGAGCTGGACCCCGCCACCGGTGCTGTGGCCGTGGTGGCCTATGCCTCGGTCAACGACGTGGGTAGGGTGGTTAACCCCATGATCGTGCGCGGCCAGCTGGATGGCGGTGCGGTACAGGGCCTAGGCCAGGCTTTGTGCGAGCACATGATTTACGACGAAGAAACCGGCCAGCCCCTCACCGGTAGCCTGATGGACTACGCAGCCCCGCGCGCAGATGCGTTTCCGGTGTTCAAGACCGAGATGAACGAGTCCACTCCCTGCCTGACCAATCCGCTGGGTGTGAAAGGCGTGGGCGAACTCGGCACCATCGGCGCCACGCCCGCCCTGGTCAACGCCGTAGCCGATGCCCTGGCCCGTGCCGGCCTGGCGCACCAGGCACCCCGTTTGCAAATGCCGCTCACCTCCGGGCGGCTGTGGAGCTTGATGCAGGCGGGGGAACTTGATACGAAGTAGCTTGCCCTGTGTTTTTCAGCTGTCTCGCCGCCACGGCGTAGCCCCCATCGCCACCGTCCACAAAATGGATGTGCTGCTCCATCGACTGCACGAAGCAGGTCATGAGGGCGTGGTCGCTGTAGTGCAGGCCAAAGCTCAGTTCGCCCTGGTCTTGCAGGGTGTGCAGCAGAGATTCGAGCTGTGCCGATTCTTCAGGGGTGACGTCCAGAACCGCCCTGAACACATCGTCTAGTTTGAGGTGGTCAGTGCTTTGGGTCAGACCCCTTATGTACTTGCCGGCGGCGCTATTTGCCTTGTTGGCTTGCAGCTTGACCAGGCCGGAAAACATGCCAGTCAGGGCCCAGATGCCCGCGTAGCGAAGCGCCCGCAAGGCCCTGTTACCGACCCGGTAAGCCAGCTCGGTGCCCAGATGCTGCGGTGGCCAGGTCAGCGGCAGGTTGTTTTGGCGCACCGGATTGGCCTGGGGCACCAGGGTCTCGATCTGGCTGATGAGGCTTTGCAGTTTGCCCAGGTCGTGGTTCTTGACTTTGACCAGCAGCGTCATGATGCGGCCCCGTGTGGCGGGCACATTGTTCCAACGGCATTCCAGGCCCTCCACTGACAAGGTCTCGGGGCGTTCGCTGTGTGTTGCGACCCGAACGCCGTAGCGCTCCGGCTCGGTCTTGACCAGATCCTCAGCCAGCGACAGGCCACCGCCCGAAAACAGCGCCATGTCCATTTGCCCGGCCAGACCGTGGCGTGCGACTCGGACGTCGGCCCCGCGCGCCCGGACATCTGCCACCGGCACACAGCCCACGCGCAGTTCCAGGCCGGTGCTGGCCAGGGCGCGCGCGCTCAAGGCCAGCCAGGCCTGGGTCATGGCGCTTTGCCTGGTGGGCGGCACCACCACCGTTGCGCCGTCGCCGCCAAAGATAAAGGGGATGGCCTCAGGTCCGCAAGCATGCGTGGCCGCCACGATGCAGGCGGCGCCCAGGGCGTTGACCTGCTTGTAATGCCCCTGCGCAATGGCTTGAGTGGACCCGGTGACATCGGCCACAAAAATCAGCCAGTCGTCGGGCAGCGGTGTGTATGACTCGGCCAGGGTCCAGTCGGACAGGCGGCTGAGTTTGCTGATTTGCGCGTAGCTGGCCTGTGCCGCAGGGGTGTTGAGCATTGTTGCTGCGTTGGAAGAGGGTTGAAGGGAGCTGGTGCTGGGATTAGCGTCATTGGGTGGTTGTTGCCATTGTCAATATAAATCCAGCGCCCAAAAGCACCACACAAAATCAAAGCAATTTAGAAAATCTGTATCGCATTCAAGGTGACCGACACGAGGGCGTGGATTGGCCTCTGAAGCATCAGGGTAAACCCTTAAATTACTGAAAAATATCAAGAATTCTGTGATGAATGTACGGACTATGGCGTCAGACGGTGATGAATTGCTTGCCACGAAACCCGTCAACGTGATACAGTTTTTCACGTTTTTCTGCAAATTGTGTAATTTGTGGATGTTCTGTTGGCTTTGATCCCGATCAAGCTTTTCCGTTTATCCCTGGAGATTCCATGTCCCACCCTCTGCTCGCCAAGCACCAAGCCACTCTGGATGGCGCCCTCAACGCCATCGCCACCCGTGGCTACTGGTCGGCCTACAGCGAAATGCCCAGCCCCCGCGTGTATGGCGAAACCGCAGCAGACGACGGCAAGCGGGCCTACGAAGCCCATCTGGGCCAAAACTTCGAGCTGGGCCAGCCCGGCCAGACCGCTTGGGGCGGTGCCGAGGCCTCGCCCTACGGCGCACCCGTGGATGTGCGCTATCCCCTGTGCGACCACGAAGTGCTGGTCGCTGCTGGGCAGGCCGCCATGGCAGGCTGGCAGGCGGCTGGCGCAGCGGGGCGCACCGGCATCTGCCTGGAGATGCTGGACCGCCTGAACAAGCAGACCTTTGAAATTGCCCATGCCGTGATGATGACCACCGGCCAGGGCTGGATGATGGCCTTTCAGGCGGGCGGCCCGCATGCGCAGGACCGGGGCCTGGAGGCCGTGGCCTATGCCTGGCGCGAGCAAAGCTTTGTGCCGGCCGAGGCCACTTGGGAAAAGCCCCAGGGCAAAAACCCGCCCCTGGTCATGAAGAAGCACTTTGAAGTGGTCGGCCGTGGCGTGGGTCTGGTGGTGGGCTGCGGCACTTTCCCCACCTGGAACACCTACCCCGGCCTGTTTGCCGCATTGGCTACTGGCAACGCGGTCATCGTCAAACCGCACAGCAATGCCATCTTGCCCGCCGCCATCACCGTGCGCACCCTGCGCGCTGTGTTGGCAGAGAACGGCATCGATCCCAATCTGGTGACCCTGTGTGTGACCGACAAGCGCGCCACCACCCAGGCGTTGGCCACGCACCCGGCAGTCAAGTCGGTCGACTTCACCGGCAGCAATGTGTTTGGCCAGTGGCTCATCGATCACTGCAAGCAGGCGCAGGTGTATGCCGAGCTGGCCGGTGTGAACAACATCGTCATCGACTCCACCCAGGCCTACAAAGCCATGCTGGGCAACCTGGCGTTCACGCTCTCGCTGTACTCGGGCCAAATGTGCACCACCAGCCAGGCCATCATTGTGCCGGCCGGCGGCATCGCCACCGACGAGGGCCACAAGAGCTATGACGAAGTCTGCGCGGACCTGGCCAAAGCGGTAGAGCGTTTTCTGAGCAAGCCTGAGGTGGCCTGCGCCGTGCTGGGCGCGATTCAGTCCGACGCCACCAACGACCGCGTGAACCTGGCCAACAGCGGGCAGCTGGGCCGCGTGGTGCTGGCTTCGCAAACACTGAGCAACCCCGAATACCCCGCCGCCAAAGTCCGCACCCCGGTGCTACTGGCCTGCGATGCGACTGACGAAGCCGCCTACATGGAAGAGCGCTTTGGCCCCATCAGCTTTGTCGTGAAGGCGGCAGACACAGCAGCAGCGATTGCCTTGTCCGAGCGCATTGTCAGCACCCATGGCGCATTGACGGTGGGCCTGTATTCCAGCAGCCAGGACGTGATTGACGCCATGACACAAGCCACCTGGCGCGGCAAGGTGGCCCTGTCCATCAACCTGACCAGCGGCGTGTTCGTCAATCAGTCAGCGGCGTATTCTGATTACCACGGCACTGGCGGCAACCCTGCGGCCAATGCCTCGTATGCGGACTCGGCCTTTGTCGCCAATCGCTTCCGCGTGGTGCAGCGTCGCTATCACGTCGAGAACTGAAAACGAAGAGGCAAGCGCCATGGACTACCAAAGCATCTCATTTGCGGTCGACACCGCCACGGGCGTGGCCCGCCTGACCCTGAACCGGCCCGACAAGATGAACGCCTACACCGGCGACATGCATGCCGAGCTGCGCCACGCGCTCGATGCCTTGCAGGCCAGCACCGGCGATTGCGCCAGCGTGCGTGTCCTGGTGGTCACCGGCGCAGGCCGTGGGTTTTGCGCCGGGCAGGATTTGTCGGACCCCGACATGGTCTTTAGCCCCGGCCAAACCCCGCCCGACATAGGCGACGTGGTGGAGCGCAATTTCAAACCCCTGGTGATGCGCCTGACGAACTTGCGCGTGCCCACCATCGCCCGTGTTCAGGGTGTGGCCGCTGGTGCCGGATGCAGCCTGGCGCTGGCCTGCGACATGGTGGTGGCGGCAGAGGCTGCGTCCTTCATGTTGCCGTTTTCCAAAATCGGGCTGATCCCGGACACCGGTGCATCCTGGGCGGTGCCACAGCGTTTGGGCATGGCCCGCGCCATGGGCCTGGCCCTGACTGCGCAAAAGCTGCCCGCCGCCAAGGCCGCCGAATGGGGCCTGATCTGGGAATGCGTGGCCAATGACGCCCTCGATACCACGGTGGATGCACTGGCCAAGCAGCTGGCCGCCCTGCCCACGCGCGCTATGGTGCGCACCCGTCAGGCCATGCTGGCCGCGCACACCGCATCGCTGGAGCAGCATCTCTCTTACGAGGCGTTGATGATGCGCGAACTGGGCCAAAGTGCCGACTACGTAGAAGGCGTGGCCGCCTTCCTTGAAAAACGTGCGCCCCGCTTCACCGGCAAATAAGCACTAGACATCACGCCAAGCGCTCAGGACCCCACCATGACCACTTCCAGCCCAGCCCAGCAGCCCACGCCCACCGACCCTCAAGCCCTGGCCGACGCCGTGGGCCACGCCATGTGGTCACGCGACAGCGCCACCCAGGCCCTGGGCATGACGCTGGCCCAGATTGCGCCTGGCCGCGCCACCGTGCGCATGCCCATCCGCGCCGACATGGCCAACGGGCACGGCATGTGCCACGGCGGCTTCATGTTCACCCTGGCCGACAGTGCCTTTG
>JBJOJH010000057.1:0-3723 GCA_046046715.1 Pseudomonadota bacterium
CCAGTTTGGGGGCAGCCTCCTGTGGAACGGCCGACCACAGCTCGGCTTCGGCGGAGAGGGTGACAGCCTCGCGCTTCCAGCTGACGGCGGTGGTCAGGCCGACCAGCAAAAGCAAATGAGCCGCCAGTGCCAGGGCCAGGGCGCGTAGAAAGCCTGGCGTTGGCGGCGGGGCAAACTCGTTGCGTTCCAGTGCGTCGTTCATGACAGTGTGGCGGCCCTCAGTTCACCATCTGCACTGATAAGCCCACCCGGGCTATGCCGGCGCGCTGCAGGCTGTCCATCACTTTCACTACGGTTTCGTACTTCACGGTTTTGTCCGCACTGATCACTACGGCGGTGCTCGCCGGGGCCGCGCCACCGCTGGGGCCTTGAGCACTTTTCACTTCGGCAGCGACGGTGCTGAGCTGTACAGGCTTGCTGCTCTCCTTGATCTTGAGTTCGAGCTGCTCGTCCTTGGAAATCACGATCTGGATCACCTGATCGGGTTGCTTGGCCGCCTTGCCCATGCTGGGCAGGTCGATCATGCTGGGTGTGATCAGTGGAGCGGTCACCATGAAGATGATCAACAGCACCAGCATCACGTCGATGAAGGGCACCATGTTGATCTCGTTGATGGTGCGCCGCCCGCGTCCGCGGCTTGCAACTTGTGGCATGGCGTGGCTTCCCTATTGGCCTTAGCGGTCGGCGGCGGGCTGTGAACCCAGATTGCGCTGCAGGATATTGGAGAACTCTTCAATGAAGGTCTCCAGCATGTTGGCAACACGGTCGATGTCACGGGCGAAGCGGTTGTAGGCCACCACGGCCGGAATGGCCGAGAACAGGCCGATGGCAGTGGCAACCAAGGCCTCCGCAATGCCTGGTGCCACGGTTGACAGGGTCACTTGCTGCAGACTGGCCAGACCGGTGAACGCGTGCATGATGCCCCATACGGTGCCAAACAGACCCACATAGGGCGACACAGAACCGACCGATGCCAAAAAGGAGAGATGGCTTTCAATCACGTCCATTTCGCGTTGAAAGCTCGCCCGCATGGCACGGCGGGCACCGTCCAGCAAGGTGCCCGTGTCCGTGATGCGACGCTCACGCAGCTTTTGAAACTCGCGCATGCCGCTGGCAAAAATGCGTTCCATGGGGCCAGCGTCTCGGGCGTTTTTGGTGGCCGCCAGAAACAGATCGTTGATGCTGGTGCCCGACCAGAATTCCCGCTCAAAGGTTTCGTTCAGGGCTTTGACCCGACGCAGGGCAAACAGTTTGCGAAAGATGGCGGCCCAGCTCGAGATCGACACCAGCACCAGCAGCAGCATCACGAGCTGCACCACCACGCTGGCATTCAGCACAAGGTGAAGGATGGAGAGGTCTTGGTTCATGTCAACAGTTCCAGAATGGAGGAGGGGATTCTTGCCGGGCTCATGCTGGCTGCGTCGACCCAGCCGATGCGTATCGTGCCGCTGCACAAAAGCGTCTTGGGCTGAGACAAGTCTCTGCTTTTCAAGCGAGCCTCTTGCGCAATTGTCAAGGACGCCCGGCCGATGTTCTGCAGGCAGGCGGTAACAATCAGTTCGTCATCGAGCCGCGCTGCTTGCAGATAGCGCACTTGTGTGTCCGACACCACAAACATGCCACCAGTCTGCTCGCGCAGGGCCTGCTGCCCGATGCCCAGGGAACGCAGCCACTCGGTGCGGGCGCGTTCAAAAAACTTGAGGTAGTTGGCGTAGAACACGATGCCGCCGGCATCGGTGTCTTCCCAGTACACACGCAGGGGCCATGTAAATTCGACGCCTTTGGGCTTGAGAGTCGTGCCCGTGCCAACAGCCGTCATGCCAGCAGCGCCTTTAGTCGCGAAACGGTGTCCTGCAGCTGTGGCATGGCGTTGGCCGTCGAAAACCGGATGTAGCGCCGGGTATCGGCCGTGCCAAAGTCCTTGCCAGGCGTCACGGCGATGTGCGCCTGCTTCATCAGCTCGAAGCTCAGCTCCCAGCTGCCGGCCACGCCCAGGCGCTGGCAGGCCTGGGTGCAATCTGCCCAGGCGTAAAACGCCCCATCGGGCATGACAGGCACGTTCAAACCCAGGGCGTTGAGCGCCGGCACAAAGTAGTCGCGCCTGGCCTTGAATTCGGCACGGCGGCTTTCGTACACGGCAATGCTCTCGGCCTCGAAGCAGGCCAGGGCCGCATGCTGGGCAATGGCGCTGGGGCAAATAAACAGGTTTTGGGCCAGGCGCTCGATCACCGGCACCAGTCTCTCGGGCACCACCATCCAGCCCAGACGCCAACCCGTCATGTTGAAGTACTTGCTGAAGCTGTTGATGCTGATGATGTGCTCATCCAAGGCAAGTGCGCTGCGCCCATAGTCGGCCTCGAAACTCAACGGCAGGTAAATCTCGTCGACCAGGGTGATGCCCCCGCGCTCACTCACCACTTCATGGATGCGACGGAGTTCCAAGGGGTGGATCGAGGTGCCTGTCGGGTTCGACGGCGATGCAAGCAGCACGCCACGCGTGCCGCGATGCTCGTTGTTGGCGGTTTGCCATGCCTCGCGCACCTGGTTTGCATTGAGCTGAAAGCGGTCCGCCGCCGTCGATGCAATAAGTACGGCCCGCCCGCCTGCCGCCTGCACAAATTGCCGGTTGCAGGGGTAGCTGGGGTCAGGCATCAGGATTTCATCACCCGGGTCAATCAGCGCCAGACAGGCAAGCTGCAAGGCGGCTGAGGCCCCGGCCGTCACCACAATGCGGCTGGCCGGGATGTTCAGCCCCTGGCTTTGTGCGTACCAGTGACTGATGCGCTCGCGAAGTTGTGGCAAGCCGGTGGCCGCGGTGTACTGGCTCAGGCCGTCGCGGATGGCCCTGTGGGCGGCTTCCTGCACCAGCGGGGGCGCAGTGAAGTCCGGCTCACCGATGTTCAAAAAGATCATGGGTGAGGCCGTGTCCGCAACCTGACGCGCCAGTTCAGACGCGGCCTTGGCCACTTCCATCACATAAAAAGGCTCTATGCGCTGGGCGCGCGCAGAGATTTTCATCTTTGGATGTGGTCAGGCGCCGGCGTGACCCTGTGCCCGATCAGCCGCCACTTCATGGGGTCGCAGGCTGGGGCACAGGCCATTGAGCACGGCATTCACATATTTATGACCGTCCGTGCCACCAAAGGCCTTGGCCAGTTCGATGCATTCGTTCAGCACCACGCGCCAGGGCACATCGGGGCAGTATTGAAGCTCGTAAGCACCGATCCACATCACACCGTGCTCGATGGGCGAAATCTCAATCAGGTCCCGGTCCAGCAGGGGTTTGATCAGGGCATCCAGGGCCTCACCTTCGTCCACACAGCCATGCAGCAAGGCATCAAAGTGCACCGCGTCGGCCTTGTTGAAGCCAGCCAGGTCGCGTGTGAAGGCGTCGATCTCGGCAGCATCATTGCGTCCAACCAGGTGCTGATACAGGGCCTGCAGTGCAAATTCGCGCGCACGACTACGGCCCGATTTGCTGGCAGCCTTGCGCACGCCAGTCGCGGTCAAGCCGGTGCGTGCCTGGCGTGGAGGGCGTTCGCCCGAGTTAGGTTCGGTCATGCCAATTCGTCCATCAGGTTGGCCATTTCCACGGCGACACGAGCGGCATCGCGCCCCTTGTCGGTTTGCCGTGCGATGGCTTGTTCTAGGTTTTCGGTGGTGATGATGGCGTTGGCAATGGGCAACTGGAAGTCCAGCGAGACGCGGCTGACACCCGCCCCA
>JBJOJH010000058.1:0-4426 GCA_046046715.1 Pseudomonadota bacterium
CCACCCGACAAGCCCAGGATGACCTCTTCGTCACCGACCTGAGCGCGGATTTTTTCGATGGCCTCGGAGATGTAGTCGCCCATGATCCAGTCGGGGCGAGTGGCGCAGATGTCCAGCACGAAGCGGCGCAACATGGCGACACCTTGGCGGGTGTGGGTGACTTCCGGATGAAACTGAACAGCATAGAAACGGCGTTCCTCATCGGCCATGCCGGCAATCGGGCAGGCCTCGTTGCTGGCCATGAGCTTGAAGCCCGGAGGCATCTCGGTGACTTTGTCGCCATGGCTCATCCAGACATCCAGCAAGCCGTGGCCTTCTGCGTTCACGCTGTCCTGAATGCCGTCAAACAAACGGGTATGACCCCGAGCCCGAATCTGGGCAAAGCCGAATTCACGGGTCTTGCCGGCTTCGACCTTGCCGCCGAGCTGCTGCGCCATGGTCTGCATGCCGTAGCAGATGCCCAACCCCGGCACACCGAGCTCAACCACCGCCTGCGGTGCCTTGTCGGTGCTGTCTTCGTAAACGCTGGCATGGCTGCCTGACAGGATCACGCCCTTCAGGTTGCCATCGCTAGCGAACTCACGCACCCAATCGTCGCTTACATCACAAGGATGAACCTCACAAAACACATGCGCTTCGCGCACGCGGCGGGCAATCAACTGGGTGACCTGGGAGCCGAAGTCAAGAATCAGAATTTTTTGATGCATGCTCAGTCCGCCCGGTAGTTCGGCGCTTCCTTGGTGATCTGGACGTCGTGCACATGGCTTTCGCGGATGCCAGCAGTGGTGATTTCCACGAACTCGGCCTTGTCATGCATTTCGCTGATGGTGCCGCAGCCACAGTAGCCCATGCTGGCGCGCACGCCGCCGGCCATTTGATAGACGATGGCAACCATGGAGCCTTTGTAGGGCACACGGCCCTCAATCCCCTCGGGCACCAACTTGTCTGCGTTGGGGTTGCCAGTGCTGGACTCCTGAAAATAGCGATCGGCACTGCCCTGCTGCATGGCGCCAATGCTGCCCATGCCACGGTAGCTCTTGTAGCTACGACCCTGGTAAAGGATGACTTCGCCAGGCGCCTCTTCGGTGCCCGCGAACATGCCACCCATCATCACCGTGCTGGCACCAGCGGCCAAGGCCTTGGCGATGTCGCCGCTGTAACGTATGCCGCCGTCAGCAATCAAGGGAATGCTGCCTTTGAGAGCCGTTGCCACGTTGTCGATGGCCATGATCTGCGGCACACCTACACCGGCCACGATGCGGGTGGTACATATGCTGCCCGGGCCGATACCGACCTTGACTGCGTCAGCGCCCACGTCGGCCAGTGCCATGGCAGCAGCGCCGGTGGCGATATTGCCCCCAATCACCTCCACCTGTGGATAGTGGCGCTTGACCCAACGCACCCGCTCGATAACGCCCTGACTGTGACCGTGGGCGGTGTCCACCACGATGGCGTCCACGCCTGCACGCACCAAAGCCTCAACACGTTCTTCAGTGCCTTCGCCCACACCCACAGCCGCACCGACGCGCAACTTGCCTTGGGAGTCGCGGGCAGCATTCGGAAAACTGGTCTGTTTGGTGATGTCTTTCACCGTGATCAAACCTTTGAGCTCAAAAGCGTCGTTCACCACCAGCAGACGCTCGATCTTGTGCTGATTGAGCAAGACTTTGGCCTGTTCGATGGTGGTGCCGTCAGGCACAGTCACCAGACGATCACGGGGTGTCATGATCTGGCTGACGGGGATATCAAAACGTGTTTCGAAGCGCAAGTCACGGCCGGTCACGATGCCGACCACCTTGCCGCCGTCACAGACGGGAAAGCCCGACACGCCCAACTGGTTAGACAGGTCCATGACCTGACGTACCGAGTGAGCTGGCGTGATCACCACCGGGTCGCGTAGCACGCCAGACTCGTAGCGTTTCACCTTGGCAACCTGCGCGGCCTGCTCCGCAGCGCTCAGATTCTTGTGAACAATACCGATACCCCCCTCTTGCGCAATGGCAATCGCCAGGCGTGCTTCTGTCACCGTGTCCATGGCGGCAGACACCAGGGGCAGGTTCAGATGGATGTTGCGAGTGAAACGGGTGGCGAGAGAAGTGTCCTTGGGAAGGACTTGGGAGTACGCAGGCACCAACAAGACATCGTCGAAGGTGAGCGCTTTGCCGAGGAGGCGCATGTCAAAGGTCCAAATCCGGAGATTGTACCCAGCCCCCGACCCCTGCCTGGTCCCTCATTGCGTCCGGTTTGGCTCTGGATCTGGTCAATAGCCAGCCTTGGCACCCGGACGACGCTTGGCAAACAAGCCGGTGGTTTTGGCACCCTGGCGGGCAAACCGCTCGCGACGAGCCACCTTGGGGTCCACTTTGAGGGGGCGGTAAATTTCCAGCCGGTCTCCGTCCTGCAAGACCTGTTGGCGTTCTACCCGGCGGCCCCAAACTCCCACTTCGAGCGAGGTGGGGTCCGTATTCACCAAAAGTTCTATGACCTCACTTCGCGACAAGGCTTCGGCAACGGTCGTGCCAGATTTCAAGGGCAAAGCAAGCTCGATCACCTGTCGACTTTCAGGCGACCACACCAGGCTGATGTGTATCATGAGCCGCTAGCCGTAAACTTTTTCGGCCCGCTGGACAAAGGCGTCCACCAGGCTGGCTGCAATCCGGTCAAACACTGGCCCGACCAGACGTGCTAGCACGCTGTTGCTAAAGCCGTATTGCAGCGTCAGGGTGACACGGCAAGCGCGCTGGTCACCCTCCCCTACAGGTAAAAACTCCCACTCGCCTTCCAGTTTGGAAAAAGGCCCATCGACCAGGCTCATGCGGACCTTGCGGTCTAGCTCATGCTCGTTACGTGTCGTGAAAGACTGCCTTAAGCCGCTAAAAGCAATGCCGACCTCGGCGGTCATGCCGGAGACATCGCTGGACACCACCCGGGACCGGTCGCACCAAGGGAGAAACTGCGGATAGCCGGCCACGTCGGTGACCAGCGCATACATCTCGTGCGGGCTGTACCAGATCAAGACAGACTTGTGGACGGTTTTCATAGAATGGCGGGTTGCGCCAAATTGTATTCAAGCCTTGTGCGCGACTTTTGCCACCCCATCTGCCCTTCATGTCCAAAAAGAAACCCGACGCCGCCAAGAACACGCGCATTGCCGAGAACAAGACGGCCGCCTACAACTACTTTTTCGAAGAGCGCTTTGAGGCGGGCCTGGTGCTGGAAGGCTGGGAAGTGAAGTCGGTGCGGGAAGGCAAGGTACAGCTGACCGATGGCTATGTGGTGATCCGCGAGGGCGAACTGTTTGTGATCGGTCTGCAGGTCAACCCCCTCAACACGGCCTCGACGCACATCAACCCGGACCATGTGCGCACCAAGAAGCTGTTGTTGCACCGGGAAGAGATCAAGCGCTTGATCGGCAAGGTTGAGCAAAAAGGCTACACCCTGGTGCCTTTGAATCTGCACTGGAAAAACGGCCGAATCAAGTGCGAAATTGCGTTGGCCAAGGGCAAGGCCGAGCATGACAAGCGCGACACCATCAAGGATCGTGAGGGTAAACGCGAGGTGGAGCGTGCCATGAAGTCGCGGCAACGTTGAACACGCTAGCCCCGGCGCGCTCTCCAGCCCAACAGTTCATTCGCAATCAAAGCACTCAAGACAAGCGCACCGCCCGAGAGCACCCGTGAGTCGGGAGCCTCGTTGGCGGCCAGCCAGGCCAGCAAGATACCAAAAAGCACTTCCAGCAAGCCCAGGAGTGAGATTTCGGGCGCTTTGAGCACGCGTGCGGCCAAAGTTGCCAGCACACACGGAATGGCCAGCTGAGTCAGACCCAGTCCAGCTAGCCAAGCCACATCGTGCGGTGTAGCCTGGAAAGGAAATGCCAAAGGGAGACTCACCAAAGTAGAAGCCACAGCTCCAACCATGACGGCAGGGACGAGATCGACATCCTCTCCACGCTCGTGCGCATGCTGACTGATCGTCCAGTTCACTGCGGCTGCGATGGGCACGCACAGGGCCACTAGGGTGCCCAGCCACTGCGCCTGCCCTATTTGGCCGCCATAGATCCAGGCTATACCTGCTCCAGCAACGACGATAGCGCTCCAGGTACGGGGCGCAATTTTGTGGCCGATGGCAACTCGGGCCATCAGCGCCGTCAACAGGGGGCCGATCGACATGGTGACCAGCACGTTGGCGACGGTCGTCAACGTGAGTGCCACCATGAACGCGGTGAACATCACGCCCCAGCACAGACCTGAGAGCCACAGCCCCCGTTTGGCGTGAAGCATGTCCCTGAAAACCGATCGGCCACGCAGCATCGGCAGGATAAAAAGCAGCGACAGCACCGTGAAGAGGCTGCGCCAAAAGGTCACTTCAAAACTGCGCGCAGCTTCAAGTTGACGCGTGACAGCCCCAGCTGTGGACCACAGCAATG
>JBJOJH010000059.1:0-3713 GCA_046046715.1 Pseudomonadota bacterium
ACCTGGGCGTGCACCGTCTGGATCTGGCCCTGTGGCTGATGGGCTACCCCAAACCGACCTGGGTGCTGGGCAGTAGCTACGACCCCATTGCCCGAGAAATCGCCGACAAGGCCGGTAAACACTACGACGTAGAAGATTTGGCCTGTGGCCTCATCAAGTTTGACAACGGCGCCACTCTGGTGCTGGAAGCCAGCTGGGCCGCCAACATTCAGGAGGCCGAATTGATGGAAACGCGCTTGCTAGGCACCCGGGCCGGGCTGCTGCAGAAAAACGTCAATGAGGGCTACTCGTTCGAGGCCCATGTTTACACCGAGGTCAACGGCGCCCCGGTCGACGTGCATCTGAAAGCGCCCACCGCCACTGCCAAGTCGGCGATGTTCGATTACGCGGAAGCGATACTGTCAGGCCAAGCGCACCCCGCCCCGGGCGAGGAAGGCCTGATCGTGATGGAGATTCTCGATGCCATCTACGCCAGCGCTGCCACGGGTGCGCCCGTCCAACTTTGAAACTTTATGAGCCTCGCTGACATTGAAAGCCCAGGTCCAGCTGCGAGCCTGGACCTGACGAACACCAACTCGGCAGCTCTGCGTCGTGGTCGCCTGGCTAGACGTGCCTTGTTTGCCACGCTGGGCCTGCTGGCGGGTGTGTGGGGGGCGCACATTCTCCCGTTGATTGGAGCGATTGCGAACAACGCATCACTCACCGCGGCCTTGAGTGTCGTGGTGGTGGCATCTGAGGCGCTGGCCTGGGGCGCTAGGCGCGTGGCATGAGTCTCATCAAGCTAAAACCTCATCCGAAGCACTTACAAGGCCTGCTGCTTTTGATTGCGGCACTGGCCTGTTTTGGTTTTTTGGACGCCGGCACCCAGGCCGTGGGCCCCTTGGTGCCTGTCGCTATTTTGGTGTGGACCCGCTACCTCGCCCAGTTTGTGGGGGCCGCGCTATTTCAGGGCAAGCAGCATGGTCTGAGGCAAATGTGGCGTTGTCATCACCCGAAGTTGCAGATATGGCGTGGCGTCTTGCTGGCGTTATTGAATGCTGTTGCAGTTCTGAGCTTGATGTACGTGCCCGTGGGTGAGTTCACAGCCATCACCATGCTGACACCTGCCGCGCTCACATTGGTAGCGGTCGTGCGTTATGGCGAACGTATCAGTGCGCTGCGTTGGTTCTTGATAGGCGGTGGTTTTGCTGGAGCCTTGTTGGTGATTCGACCTGGTGGCGAACACTTTGAATGGACGTTGCTTTTGCCCCTGGTGACTGTGCTGATCGCCACCGCATGGCAAGTGGTGTCTAACCAATTGGCCAAATTGGATGACCCTGCCACCACCAACTTGTGGACGGGCCTTGTTGGACTTCTGTTGTGCAGTGCCCTGGTGCCCTGGTTTTGGCAAACCCTGGACCTGTCTATCTGGTTGCAGCTGGGTGTTTTGTCGATTCTGTGTGCAGTCGGGCACTCGCTCATCATCGTGGCCCACTCCCGGGTGCCTTTAGCCCAGTTTGCACCTTTCCTCTATTTTCAAATTGGCTTTGCAGTCTTGGCAGGCTGGCTCCTGCTGGGCCAACGGCCGGACCTCTGGTCGTGGGTGGGCATTGCGGTGATTGCGTTTTGTGGGGTTTGGAGTAGCAGGGCCCGGATGGATTGAATTGGGCGGGGGCAAAACCTGGCCTCTGCCCTAATTAGGCCTGGTCGGTAAAATTACCGCTATGACCTTCATAGACATGCTGCGCAACGCCGAGCGCCAAAACGGTTCCATGTTGTGCGTGGGCCTGGACCCCGAACCCAGCCGGTTCCCGGGCCAGCTCCGGGGTGATGCCAGCAAGATTTACGACTTTTGTGCCGCCATGGTGGACGCCACGGCCGACCTGGTCATCGCCTTCAAACCCCAGATCGCCTACTTTGCCGCGCACCGTGCCGAAGACCAGCTCGAACGACTGATGGCGCACATGCGCCGCGCCGCGCCCCAGGTGCCCATCATTCTGGACGCCAAGCGGGGCGACATCGGCAGCACCGCCGAGCAATACGCCAAAGAAGCGTTTGAGCGCTATGGCGCAGACGCCGTCACCTTGTCACCCTTCATGGGCTTTGACTCGGTGGTGCCTTACCTCAAATACCAAGGCAAAGGCGCGTTTTTGCTGTGCCGCACTTCCAACCCCGGTGGCGATGATTTACAGGCGCAGCGCCTGGCTACTGTCCCTGGCGAACCCTTGCTTTATGAGCATGTGGCCCGCCTGGCGCAGGGCCCCTGGAACCAGAATGGACAGCTGGGTCTGGTGGTGGGCGCCACCTACCCCAACGATATCGAGCGTGTGCGCGCTGTGGCTCCCACGGTGCCTTTGCTGATTCCGGGGGTGGGAGCTCAGGGTGGCGATGCACTTGCAACCGTGCGGGCCGGCTGGCGTGCCGAAGGCGGCGAAACTGTGGCGCCTATCGTGGTCAATTCCTCACGTGCTGTTCTGTATGCCTCGTCGGGCGATGACTACCGCGACGCTGCCCGCCGCGAGGCCATCAAAACCCGCGATCTGCTGGCCTCGGCGCGCGGCGTCTGAATCGGGTGCCGGCAAGCGCTGGCCTTGCGATAAATCACCTGGCCCCATAGCAGGGCCCACTACGCTTGACGCACCTCCTATTTTTTTGAAAGGTGCATCATGTCTACTGTTTTTCAGGCCCCTGCCCAAACCCAGGAAAAGCTGGTCAACGACCTCAAAACCGTCATCGCCGATGCCGAGAACATCCTCGCGGCCACGGCAGAGCAGGCCAGCGATAAAGTGACCAACTTGCGCGTCAAGGTGCAAACCGGCATGCACGACGTGCGCGAGCGTCTGGACCAGGTGCAATCCACCTTGTCGGACAAATCCAAGGCCGCTGCGGTCGCCACAGACAACTACGTGCACCAGTCGCCCTGGACGGCCATCGGTTTGGCCGCCAGCGTTGGCCTGGTGCTGGGCCTGTTTGCCGGTCGCCGCTGATGCGCCTGGGGCCACAAGCACGCCGGTGGCAATCATGCTGGGTTTGAAGCCGCTGGCAGTTACCCTGCTGGCCAGCGCTCATACCCGGCTGGCCTTGCTGGCCAATGAGCTTGAAACCGAAAAGCACCAGGCCATGACCATGCTGTGGTTGGGCCTGGCGCTGGCTTTTTGTCTGAGCCTGGGCTTGGTACTAGCGGTGTTTTTGGCTGTGGTGGTGTGGTGGGCCCAGCGCACCGTGGTACTGGGCTTGTTTGCCACCCTGTTTTTGTTGCTGGCAGCCTACTTTCACGCTTCCTTCAGGCGCCTCACCCAAAGTTTCGACCCCGTGTTTGCCGCCAGCCTGGCGGAATTGCAGGAAGATGTGCGCCTGCTGAAGGCGGCCAGCCATGAATCCGCAGCGCGTTGAACTTTTGGTGCAGCGCGGCCGACTGCTCGAGCGCATCAGCCAGCAGCGGGACCATCTGGCCCGCCAGATCGCGCCTTTGGCCCAGGCAGTCAGCACCGTAGAACACCTGCTGGAGCGTGCGCGCGCCAATTTGCAGCACATCCAGCAACACCCGCAGCCTGCCCTTGTGGCCGCCGCCATGTTCGTCCTATTCGGGCCGAAGCGCGCCTGGCGCCACGCGCGCCGCGGCCTGTTGCTATGGCGCAGCTGGCGCTGGCTGAGGGGGTGGCTGGGGCGTGCGGGTCTGTGATGCTGGCGAGGCGGGTTTTTAGAAGGACAGGTTCCGGTCAGAGCGCATATCC
>JBJOJH010000060.1:0-5206 GCA_046046715.1 Pseudomonadota bacterium
GGCGGTGGCCGGCGCCACGGCAATGCCCTGCTCGGCCAATCGCAGTGTCAGCGGTTCGGGGCGCACCGCTTCAGGCAGGTGCACCCAGACAAAAAACGATTCCGGGTTAGCCTGCAGTCTCAGCCCGTTCAGGTGAACTTGCGCCAGGGCCTGACGTTCCTGGGCGGCCCGGCGTTTGTACCCTTCCAGGCGCAGCACCTCGCCGCTGTGGATCCAGTGCGCTGCCAATGCCGCCATCAGGCCAGGCTGGCTCCATGTCAGGGCCCGCAGCGTGCGCTCAAAACGGGGCGCTAACGCAGGTGGGACCACCATGAAGCCCAGCCGCCCGCCGCCGCCCACGCTTTTGCTCAGACCTGAAACATAAATCGTTCGCTCGGGGGCAAGGGCGGCCAGGGGAGGCGGGGCGTCAGACACCAAAAACGCATAGGCGGCATCTTCAATCAACCACACTTTGTGCTGGCGCGCCAGGGCCACCAGCGCATCACGCTCTGTCTCGTTCATAACCCAACCCGTGGGGTTGTGCAGGGTAGGCATGGTGTAGATGGCTTTCACTGGGCGGCGTTGCAGCAGGTCTGCCAGGGCGTGCAGATCAGGGCCGCCATCGGCGTGCCAGCGCAGGGCCTGCATGTCCAGCATGTGGGTCTGGCCCAGCGCCAGCATGCCGGGATAGCTCATCTCGTCCACCACTAATACATCGCCGGGTTGCAGCAGGGCCATGACCGTGCAGGCCAGGCCCTGCTGAGCGCCACCCACCAGCATCACGTCGTTGGCGTCGGCACTCAGGCCGCGGCTGTGCAGGTGATGTGCCACCGCTTCCCGGTGTGGCCAGGCGCCGGCCAGCGGCTGCACCTCCATCAGACGGGGCAGCTCACCCGCGTCACGCAGGGCCTGCCAGGCGGATGTCAGCAAGGCCTCGGCGTTGGGCGTGTGCGGGTAGGTAAAGGCCAGGTCTACCGGCGCCGGCTGGGGCATGGCTGATTGCAGGCTGTGCTCCGAGCCGCTGGGCCATTCGCGCACATAGGTCCCGCGTCCGGTTTCGCCAGCGACCAGTGCCATCTCTTGCAAAGTGGCGTAGACCTTGCTGGCGGTGGCCAGTGCAATGCCGTGTTCGCGGGCAAAGGCGCGGTGCGTGGGCAGACGGCTCCCGGCAGGCCAACGTCCTGCCCGAATGCCTGTGCTTATCTCATCGACCAGGGCCTGGTGTCGGGTAGTGCTCATGTGTAACTAGGACAATTTTTTGATTGTATTGGTGGTGCCAGCTATGCTGCCCACCATGAGCAACCTGACGACGTCTACCCTGAGTGCCTGCGCCCTGTTTGCACTGGCGACTTCCATCACCCCGGGGCCCAACAACACCATGCTGCTGGCCTCGGGTGTGAATTTCGGCTTTCGCCGCACCGTGCCCCATCTTTTGGGCGTCAGTGGCGGGCTAGGGCTGATCCTGTTGCCGGCCAGCGCGGGCCTGCAAACCCTGGTGGCTTTAAACCCGGCAGTGCATGAGGTGCTGCGCTGGCTGGGTTCTGCCTACCTGCTGTGGCTAGCCTGGGGCCTGGCACATACGCAAGCCTCGTCCATCCAGACTTCGGGCGCAGCGGCCCAGCCCATGGGTTTTTGGGCTGCGGCAGCATTTCAGTGGGTCAATCCCAAGGTGTGGGTGATGGTGCTGGGCTTCTTCAGCACCTATGTGCCGGCACAGGCCACTGTGGGCCAGGCCATGGCCTTGTCGCTGCTGTTTTGCCTAGTCAACTTGCCTTGCGTCGGCAGCTGGGCCCTGCTGGGCCAACACCTGCGCCGCTGGCTGGCACCGCCCACCCGGCGCCGCTGGTTCAACCGGGCCATGGGTGGCCTGTTGGCGCTATCGGTGCTGGGGAATTGGGTGTGAGGAGTGGGCTCTGAGGTCAGCCTACTTCGGACTTGGTGCCAGGCACAAACTGCAGCCGGTACTTGTGTTTGCTGGGCGCTTGAGTGCCCTCAGATGGCATCGATATCTACCTCTATTGCTTGTGCTCGCTCTCCCATACGAGCCAGCACCGTGTGGCCAAGCTCCTGATCTGCCAGCTCTTCAAGCATGGCCTCAAACAAGGCGGGCTCCAGCATGTAAAAAGCGGCCTTGTTGTGGTTCAAAACCGCTACTGGCCGGCTGTGGGCTTCACGCAAAACAGCCGCCGGGTTTTTTTTGAACTCGGACATGCTGACCATGACATCGGCATAAATGGCTTCCATCTTCGACTCCTAATTTGGAGTTAATTATGGCGCTATTTTTTTGTCAGATGTTGACCTGTCCCGTTCGTTGCGGCCTACCCGGCCTGGGCGGTGTTACGCCACATTCATCCGTGCAAAATATTACGTTTTGGAGCAAGTCATGAAATCTGTCGTGCCCCCTGCAGCAGGCCGTTGTCCTGTAGATCACCAGGCGCTCATGGGGCGAGACGTGGCTCCCAACGGGTGCCCGGTGAGCGATAACGCTGCCGCATTCAACCCGTTTGAGTCCGCTTACATGCAGGCACCGGCGCAATACCTGCGCTGGGCACGTGAGCAGGAGCCCATCTTCTGGAGCCCCCAGCTGGGCTACTGGGTCGTCACACGGTATGAAGACGTCAAGGCGGTGTTCCGCGACAACATCCTGTTTTCTCCGTCGATAGCGCTGGAAAAAATCACCCCCGCCACGCCCGAGGTGATGCAGATCCTGCAGGGCTATGGCTTTGCAATGAATCGCACCATGGTGAACGAGGATGAGCCCGACCACATGGCGCGCCGGCGCTTGCTGATGGATGCATTCCTGCCCGAGCGTCTGGTGACGTACGAGCCCATGGTGCGTGCGTTGGCGCGGCAGTACCTGGACCGTTTTGTTGACCAAGGCCGTGCCGACCTCGTGCGTGAGATGTTCTACGAGATTCCGCTGAACATCGCTCTGAAATTCCTGGGCGTGCCCGACGACGGTGCCGAGCAGCTGCGCCAGTTCGCCGTGGCGCACACGCTCAACACCTGGGGTCGCCCCACCGCGCAGGAACAGCTGCAGATCGCCGAGAGCGTGGGCCGGTTCTGGCAAACCGCACAAAACATCCTGGACGGCATGATGGCCCAACCGGACGGTGAAGGCTGGATGTTCGAGAGCATCCGACAGCACCACAAGCACCCTAACATCGTCACGATGTCCTATTTGCGCTCCATGATGATGGCCATCCTGGCGGCTGCGCACGAGACCACCTCCAACGCCACAGCCAACGCCTTCATGACGCTGTTGACGCATCGCGAGGCCTGGGACGCCATCTGCAACAACCCGGCGCTGATACCCAACGCGGTGGAGGAGTGCTTGCGCGTGGCTGGCTCCATCATTGCCTGGCGTCGTGTGGCCACCGCCGATGCCTACGTGGGTGGTGTGCTCATTCCCAAAGGTGCCAAGCTGCTGCTGGTTCAGGCGTCAGCCAACTTCGACTCCCGGCATTTCGAGAACCCCGACAACGTGGACCTGTACCGCGAAAACGCTGTGGAACACCTCACCTTCGGCTACGGCGCGCACCAGTGCATGGGCAAGAACATCGGGCGCATGCAGATGAGGGTGTTCCTGGAAGAGTTTGCCCGCCGCCTGCCGCACATGCGCCTGGTACCGGGCCAAAAGTTTGATTTCCTGCCCAACACCTCGTTTCGTGGGCCCGAAGAACTGTGGGTTGAATGGGACCCAGCGCAAAACCCCGAGCGCACCGATCCAGCCGTGGTCTCCCGCCAAAGCGCGGACTTCTATATCGGGCCACCGGCCAAGGGCAATATCGCCCGCACGGTAGTCGTGCGCGAAAGGCACTCTGAGGGGCTTGGGCTGTGCCGCTTGGTGCTGGCCGACCCGGACGGTGGCGACATGCCCTCCTGGACGGCAGGTGCGCATGTGGATCTCATCGCTGGCGGGTACCGGCGCAAATACTCCCTGTGTGGGAAGGCTGCCGACCGCAAGACGCTGCAGGTGGTGGTGCAGCGCGAAAACGAGGGCCGTGGTGGCTCGCGGCACTTTTGCGACGAACTGGCGGTGGGTGATGCGCTGCAACTTGCCGGCCCCAAGAACCTGTTCCGGCTCGACGAGTCAGCCGAGCACTTCGTACTCATTGCCGGTGGCATAGGCATCACTCCCATGATGGCCATGGCAGACCGGCTCAGGCAATTGGGCAAGTCCTACGAGCTGCACTATGCCGGGCGCTCACGTCAGCACATGGCCCTGCTGGCCCGGTTGCAGCAAGACCATGCTGACAGCTTGACCCTGCACATCAGGGCCGAAGGCCAGCGCATGTCCCTGCCGCATATGCTGACCTCTGTGACTGCCAGCACCCGCGTTTACGCCTGCGGCCCGGGCAGGTTGATCGACGAGCTGGAAGCCTTGAGCGAACAGTGGCCCCAAGGAGTGCTGCACTTTGAGCACTTTCATGCTGAAGCAGGCGCACTAGACCCGAACAAGGAGCATGCTTTCGTTGCGCGGCTCAAGGACTCTGGCCTGGACGTGCTGGTGCCCGCCGACCGCACACTGCTGCAGGCGCTGCAATCGGCGGGTATCGACGTCCCTTGCGATTGTGGCGAGGGCTTGTGCGGGACCTGCGAAGTTGCCGTGGTCGAAGGCGAGGTCGATCACCGCGACAAGGTGTTGACCAAGACCGAGCGCGCGACCAACAAGCGCATGCTGAGCTGCTGCTCAAGGGCGGCAGGCCAGACCATCATGTTGGCGCTTTGAGTGTGAGCAAGATGGCTCGCCTAACCCTGTTTAACAGACCGTTGTGCGTTGTCGGGCTTGTCCATGCCCGAAAGCATCGGCTTTCCGTCATGCCAAGTGACGGCATATTGGCCTAGTCGGCGCTTTTTATCAAGGCTCTTAGTGACTGCATCTTGCAGTGTGCGAAGCATCACTTGTGTTTGCGGAGATGGGCTATTGGAAGTAAGGGTCATGGGGTCAGCTTCTCAAGAAAATTTTGGTACAGATCAGTGTTCAAAACATTGCGAACGGGCCCGACCTGTTCAAACACCAATTCTGGCACTGCGCTGCTGTTCATGAAACAACGGCATACATCCACCACTGGGCTAAATACTTCCAACAAGTTATGCAGACTGCGGGCGAAGCGGCGCTCTATGTCGGCTGCGGGGATGTTGTGGCCTCCATGGGCGACTCGCTCTGCAACACGCAGGCGTGACATTTCTATGCTGGGTAGTGCCAGGTAAATCAACTCCACCT
>JBJOJH010000061.1:0-6773 GCA_046046715.1 Pseudomonadota bacterium
GACATGCGTTCTTCTGATCCCCGTTTCGGTGCGCTGCTCGGCGCAAACAGCAAAGGGGTGGGGTTCAGGACTTCCGGGCTCCCGCCCCTTGTGTATGCGACGAGGAGCGCAGAGCCAGCCGGATCAGGGCCGCGCGCTGTTTGAGCGGCAGCGAGTTTGCGCGGACCCCGGCTGGATCGAGCACCGCTGGTTGCCACGCCGCAAAGCGGCGGGGACGCAGACGCTGGGGTCGCATTTTCTTTGGCTACTTTCTTTGGGCGAGAAAAGAAAGCAGCTCGCCCGCCGGGGCGAAACCCGGCTCCCCTCTGGGAAGAGATCACCGCTGCCGGGCGCCCCCGGCCACTCCCCACAGCAAGGCCCCCACCCCCGTAAGTTGCCTGCAAACCTTGTACGCCACAGTCGCGGTCTCACTTACCAATATTCGAGGAGATTTACATGAGCCGTGAAGTTGTTGTTGTCAGCGGTGTGCGCACCGCCATTGGTACCTACGGCGGCAGCCTGAAGGACATTGCGCCCACCGAATTGGCCGCCACCGTGGTGCGCGAGTCACTGGCACGCGCCAATGTGGACGGCAAGGACGTCGGCCATGTGGTGTTTGGCCATGTGGTCAACACCGAGCCCAAAGACATGTACCTGTCTCGCGTGGCGGCCATCAACGGTGGTTGCGGCGAAGGCACGCCGGCTTTCAACGTGAACCGCCTGTGCGGCTCGGGCCTGCAGGCGATCGTGAATGCCAGCCAGAGCATTTTGCTGGGCGACACCGACATCGCCATTGGCGGCGGCGCCGAGAACATGAGCCGTGGCCCCTATGCCAGCCTGACCGGCCGCTGGGGTGCCCGCATGGGTGACACCAAGATGGTCGACATGGTGGTGGGAGCCCTGCACGACCCCTTCCACACCATCCACATGGGCGTGACCGCCGAGAACGTCGCCGCCAAGTTTGGCATCACCCGCGAAATGCAGGACGCCCTGGCCGTGGAAAGTCACAACCGTGCACAGCGCGCCATCGAAGCCGGCTACTTCAAGGACCAGATCGTGCCGATCACCCTGAAGAGCAAAAAAGGCGACGTGGCCTACGCGACCGACGAGCACTACCGTCCCAACTGCTCTATGGCTGACATGGCCAAGCTCAAGCCAGTGTTCGTGAAGGAAAACGGCACTGTGACCGCTGGCAATGCCTCTGGCATCAACGACGCTGCTGCTGCCGTGGTGCTGATGGAAGCCGGTGCCGCCAAGGCGCGCGGTGCAAAGCCCCTGGCCCGCCTGGTGGGTTATGCCCACACCGGTCTGGATCCCAAGATCATGGGCGTGGGCCCGATCTCGGCTACCCAGGCGGTGCTGAAGAAAACTGGTCTGAGCGTGAACGACCTGGACGTGATCGAAGCCAACGAAGCCTTCGCTGCACAGGCCTGCGCTGTGACCCGCGAGCTGGGCCTGGATCCCGCCAAGGTCAACCCCAACGGTTCAGGCATTTCGCTGGGTCACCCCATTGGTGCGACAGGCGCGCTGATCACCGTGAAAGCCCTGTACGAGCTGCAGCGTGTGAACGGCCGCTACGCCCTGGTGACCATGTGTATTGGTGGCGGCCAGGGTATTGCCGCTATTTTCGAACGCATGTAATAGAGCCTTCGACCATGACGCCGTCCGGGCCAACTATCACGCTCACCTTTGAGCAGGTGGCCCAACGGTTGCGACAGCTCTTGCAACGTGAATCGCGAAGCATCTTGGGCATCATCGGCCCTCCCGGTGCGGGCAAGTCCACCCTGTCGCTGCGGCTGCAGGCGCTGCATCCAGAGCAGTCGCAAATCGTCCCCATGGATGGCTATCACCTGGCCAATGTGGAACTGGCCCGCCTGGGCCGGTCCGGTCGTAAGGGTGCGCCTGATACCGTTGACAGCTATGGCTACGTGTCGCTGCTCAAGCGCCTGCGCCAGCAGGCGCCCGACGAAACGGTGTATGCGCCCGAGTTTCGCCGCGAAATCGAGGAACCCATTGCCGGTGCCATTCCCATATTTGCCCATGCCAAGCTCCTGATTGCCGAGGGCAACTACCTGGCTCTGGACCAGGGCGGTTGGAGCCACGTGGCCGCGCTGCTGGATGAGATCTGGTACGTGCAGGTAGACCCGGCGCTGCGCCTGGAACGCCTGGTGGCCCGGCATATGCAGTTTGGGCGCAGCCGCCAGTCCGCCGAAGACTGGGTGCAAAGTACCGACGAACCGAATGCTCGTCTGATTGAATCTACCCTGGGTCGGGTGAATTTCAAGGTACAGGCGGACTAAGCACGCCTTTCAACCACCGGATAAGTCGTTCTTACTGAACCTCCGGTCTCTCGTGGGACGACAAGCTGCCTGAATGCGCGTTTCTGGCATGCGCCTTGCATGTTGCAACTCGACCTGCGGGCCACCCCCCCGTGTAAACCCGTAGGCGACTTCACCTTGGGCGGGCCTATCATGCGGGCTCAGCCATAGGTGGACGACGTTTTGCTTGTGGCCGAACAAAAAACGCTTCCTGTTCATTCGACTCCTTGGAGAAAACTTGATGATCAACAAACATTTCAAACTGGCCGCGGCCACCCTGGCCTCCTTGGGCGCGCTGATGGCCATGCCTGCACACGCAGGCAAAACCCTGGATGCCATCAAGGCTCGCGGTCAGGTGGTGTGCGGTGTGAACACTGGCCTGGCCGGTTTCAGTGCAGCCGATTCCAGCGGCGTCTGGACAGGTATGGACGTAGACGTCTGCCGCGCCGTTGCAGCAGCCACCCTGGGTGATGGTGAAAAAGTCAAATACGTGCCCTTGAACGCACAGGCCCGTTTCACCGCCCTGCAGTCTGGCGAAGTGGACCTGCTGTCACGCAACACCACCTTCACCCTGACGCGTGATGCATCCCTGGGTCTGAGCCAGACCGCTGTGACCTACTACGATGGCCAAGGATTCATGGTGCCCGTGAAGAGCAAGCTCAAAAGCGCCAAACAGCTTAAGGGCCAGACTGTGTGCGTGCAGTCCGGCACCACCACCGAAAAGAACCTGACCGACTTCTCCAAGGCCAACGGCCTGAACATCAAGCCCATCGTGTTTGAAAAGCTGGAGGCCGCTGAAGGTGCTTACTTCTCCGGCCGTTGCGTGGCTTACACCACTGACGCTTCCGGTCTGGCATCGACCCGTAACAAGGTCGCCAAGAATCCTGCCGACCACATGATCCTGCCTGAGCTGATCTCCAAGGAGCCCTTGGGCCCCATGGTCCGTCGTGGTGATGACGAGTGGACAGCCATCGTCAAGTGGACGGTGTATGGCCTTCTGGAAGCAGAAGAAGCCGGCGTGACCGCGGCCAATGTGGACGACCTTAAAACCAGCAGTGCGGATCCCGTGATCGGCCGCCTGCTAGGTTCCAAGGAAGATACCGGCAAATTGCTGGGTCTGGACAAGGAATGGCTGGCACGTGCGGTCAAGACCACCGGCAACTATGGCGAAATCTTCGAGCGCAACGTAGGCCCCAAGTCTGCCCTGCAATTGCCGCGCGGCTTGAACAACCTGTGGAACAAGGGCGGCGTGCAATACGCTCCCCCGGTCCGTTAATGACGACCAGCGGCGTGCTGTAAATCGGCATGACGCACCGGAAAAGGGCAGCCGCATATGCCATGCGCTGCCCTTTTCAATTGAAGTGAGTTTTTCTAGTGACATCAAGGGCTGACATGTCCAAACCTTCTTCCCCTCCCAGAAAGTCCTGGTCCTGGCGTAGTCAGGCCTTTCGTGGACTGCTGTACCAGGCGATTGCCGTCGTGGTGGTACTGGCAACCGTTCTGTACCTGGCCCACAACACGACCACCAACATGAAGTTGCGTGGCATCCAGAGTGGCTTTGACTTTTTGTCCAACCCGGCGGGCTTTGACATCGGCGAGAGTTTTTTTGTCTTCGACTCGGGTGAGTCTTACTGGCGTGCGTACCTGGTAGGTTTTGTGAACACCCTGCGTGTGGCAGTGGTTGGCATCATCCTCACCACGCTACTGGGCACCCTGATTGGGGTGGGCCGTTTCTCGCGTAACGCGCTAATTCGAGGCCTTTGTGCGGCCTACGTCGAATTTTTTCGCAACATTCCGGTTCTACTTCAGTTGCTGATGTGGTACCTGATGTTCACCGAGGTCCTACCGGCCTCCAATGAGCCCTGGGTGCTGGGGCCGTTCTTCCTGAGCAAGGGGGGCATCAATTTCCCGATTCCTGAATGGGCGAACGGCCACGTCTGGGGTGCCTGGGGTCTGCTGGCCGGTGTCCTGGCTGCCTGGGGCTACCGCGCCTTTGCACGCAAAACGTTCGAGCAGACCGGCAAGGCCAAAAGCATGGTGCTGGCACCGCTGTGCATCTTGCTGGGCTTGGGTGTGCTGGGCTGGTTGCTGGGCGGAGCGCCCACGGCGCTGAACATGCCGGTGCAGGGTGAATTTGCCATCGAAAATGGCGGCGCGCTGACCCCTGAATATTTATCGGTACTGCTGGGCCTGACCATTTACACCGCAGCTTTCGTGTCGGAGGTGGTGCGCGGCGGTATCCAGTCGGTGGCCTTGGGCCAGTCCGAAGCTGCCGCAGCCCTGGGTCTGAGCCGTGGTCAGACCATGCGCCTGGTGATGCTGCCCCAAGCCCTGCGCGTGATCATTCCGCCGGTGACCAACCAGTACCTGAACCTGACCAAGAACTCATCCCTGGCTGTGGCCATCGGTTATCCGGATGTGGTGTCGATTGCCAACACCGCTATCAACCAGACCGGCCGCGCTGTGGAATGCATTGCCATCATCATGCTGGTGTACCTGAGCACATCGCTGTTCACCTCTATCACGATGAATTGGTACAACACCCGCTCTGCCATCAAAGAACGCTGAGGCCTACCCATGAGCGCAACAAGTTTTCAAGTGATTCCTGCCCGCCCGGCCCCGGTCAAGACCGAAGGTGCTGTCGCCTGGATCCGCAGCAATCTGTTCGGCAGCTGGCCCACCACACTGGGCACCTTGCTGGTCGGCGCCATCCTGTTGTACATCCTGCCGCCACTTCTTGGCTGGGCACTGTTCGACGCCAAGTGGGCCGCCAACTCGGAGGCCTGCCATGCTGACCGGGCTGGCGCCTGCTGGGGCGTGGTGACAGAAAAATTCCGCATCATCATCTTTGGTCGCTATCCTTTTGAGGAGCAGTGGCGTCCTTTGGTGTCTGCCGCCTTGTTATGCGGTCTGTTGGTCGCCAGCTGCATGCGCATGTTCTGGAAAGCCTGGCTGGGTTTGGCCTGGCTGCTGGTGCTGGGCTTCTTCTTTGTGGTGATGTACGGCGGCGTGCTCGGCCTTACGCGTGTGGAAACCGACCGCTGGGGCGGCCTGCCGCTGACCTTGCTGCTGTCTTCGCTGTCGATGGCAATGGCGTTTCCGCTGGCCCTGTTGATTGCGTTGGGCAGACGCTCCAGGCTGCCCGCCATCAAGACCTTCTGCACGATTTATGTGGAGCTGATTCGTGGCGTGCCGCTCATCTCGGTGCTGTTCATGGCGTCATTCATGTTTCCGCTGCTGATGCCGCAGGGCTTCAACATCGATGTGCTGGTGCGGGTGCTGGCGGGTATCACGCTGTTTGCCGCAGCCTACATGGCCGAAGTGATTCGTGGCGGCCTGCAGGCCGTGCCCAAGGGCCAGATCGAAGCAGCCGCCACCCTGGGCCTGAGCTACTGGCAGACCCAGCGCAAGATCGTGCTGCCGCAGGCCCTGGCCATGGTAGTGCCCGGCATCATGAACAACTTCATCTCCACCTTCAAGGACACCTCACTGGTGACCATCGTGAGCCTGTACGAGCTGACTGGCGCCATGAGCCTGGCATTGAACTCTGACTCCGACTGGCGGCCCTTCAAGATTGAGGGCTACATCTTCATTGCTCTCATCTATTTTGCGTTCTGCTTCTCCATGTCGCGCTACAGCCTCTGGATTGAAAAGCAGGTCAATAAAAGCAAACTCCGCTAAGGAAAGAACATGTCTGAACCCATCATCACCTTCAACAAAGTCAACAAGTGGTACGGCAACAACTTTCATGTGCTGCGCGACATCGATCTGACCGTGACCAAAGGCGAGCGCATCGTGATTTGCGGCCCCTCGGGCTCGGGTAAATCCACGCTGATCCGCTGCATCAACCGGCTGGAAGAGCATCAGCAGGGAAGCCTGATCGTTGACGGCGTCGAACTGACCGACGACGTGAAAGCTATCGACGATGTACGCAAAAAGGTAGGCATGGTGTTTCAGCAGTTCAACCTGTTTCCCCACCTCACCGTGCTGGAAAACCTGACGTTGTCGCCTATGTGGGTGGGCAAGATGCCCAAAAAGGAAGCCGAAGAAAAAGCGATGCAACAGCTAGAACGTGTGCGCATTGCCAACCAGGCCAGCAAATACCCGCTGCAGCTCTCGGGCGGTCAGCAGCAGCGCGTAGCCATTGCCCGTGCGCTGTGCCTCAAGCCCAAGATCATGCTGTTTGACGAGCCCACTTCGGCGCTGGACCCGGAAATGATCAAGGAAGTGCTGGACGTAATGATCGAGATGGCCAGCCAGGGCATCACCATGATCTGCGTCACGCACGAGATGGGTTTTGCCAAGGCCGTAGCAGACCGGGTGATCTTCATGGACCAGGGCCAGATCGTGGAGCAAAACACACCCCACGAGTTCTTCAATAACCCGCAAAACGAACGCAGTCGGGACTTCCTGTCCAAGATATTGGGGCACTGAGCCCCGAGTCCCATGCACATCCAGACGCATGAGACGAAAAAA
>JBJOJH010000062.1:0-4305 GCA_046046715.1 Pseudomonadota bacterium
CCATATTGGGCACAAAGGCGTTGCCGTTGTTTGGTACAGGAGCCAAGACCTCCAGCAGAGGCTCCACCGAGTCCGCCAAGCCGCGCGGGCTTGCGTCTGTGGTGCCGTCGGCCTTGGGCAACTCGGACTCCAGCTGATGCAGCCCCATGGCCAAATGTCCAAGTCCGTCCTTCAAGGTTTCCCCGTTGGACGACAGTTCTTGCAAGCGGGCGTGTTCCGGCAACTGCTGCATGGACGACTTGAGACCGTCCCGAAGGCCGTTGGCCCCCACCAGAAGTTTGGCGTTGGCCGCGTCGAGTTGCTCCACACCCTGAACCAGCCGCTCATTGCCCTGCGCGGCCGCAGAGAGGCCATCCGTCAACTTGAAGCCACCCGCGGCAAATCCACCGGCAGCACTAGAGATTTGCGCGCCATATTGTGGAATTTGCACTGCCTGCTCCTGCATCTGAGCGGCCTCACTGGCGAGATTGCTGGCACCCGTGCGCAAGGCATTCAGCGCCGTCCCTAACTCCCTTTGCCCCGCCAACACACGCTGGTGCGCAGCGCGGGCTGCGGCTTGGTCGGATTCGGTAGGCAGATGCTGTTGCAGGTCCTTGAGTCCAGCACGAAATTCGCCAACGCCGCCGACTAGCTGTGCAGTCGCAGAGGTGTATTGGGTCAAGCCCTTTTGCAGATTTTCTGCGCCATCGTGCAGCTGATTCACGCCCAGGCGCAGTCGCTCCAGGCCGCGACCCGAGTGATCCGCGCGCTCCAACACCTGCTCCCAGCGGTTTTCATTCAGGGTCTCATTCACACGGTGCCCTAATTCCTGGGCAAAGCGCCGTCCGAAACCCGCAGCCACGTAATTGGTACCCTCAGAACTGATCACCTTCACGCGGCCTGCACCTGCATACTGACCCGGGATGGCGTTGGCACTGAAATCAGTCGGAATCACGACGGCAAAAGCCAGATCGCCAGCATTGACGGCCTGTCGAGCCTCAGCCTCGGCGGCCATGTTTCGATAACCAAAGGTGGAGGTCCGCTCCAGTTCTTGCGCCAGATCGGCCCCAACGTTGAAGTGTTTGCCCCGGTAGCTAAAGCCTTCGTCGAGATTGACCAGCGCCACTTTCAGCTCTTGCGTCTTGGCATTGGGGTCCCAGACGCTGATCAGATAAGTCAGGGCATAAAGGGCGGGAACCAGGGCAATCACCAGGCTGGCCAGCACCAGCGAGGGATACCGCCTCAGCAGCGCCAGGTCTGCGCGCACGATGGCCCCAAACCAGAGCCGCCGCTTGGCCCGAACGGAGCCGCTCATAGGGTGGAGTTGCCCTTAGCCTCATCCACGCTAGCCCCATCCAAGCCCAGCAGCCGCACCGCATTACCCTTCAGGATGCCCGGCATGACTTCGGGCTTGAAGCCAGCCACCTCAAAATCCTTCATCCAGCGCTCGGGGGTGATCAGCGGGTAATCACTGCCAAACAGCACACGGTCCTTGAGCAAGGTGTTGGCGTACTGCACCAGCTGCTTGGGAAAGTACTTGGGGCTCCAGCCGCTCAGGTCGATCCACACATTGGGCTTGTGCGTGGCCACGCTCAGCGCCTCGTCTTGCCATGGAAAGCTGGGGTGCGCCATGACGATTTGCATGTCCGGCCAGTCGATGGCCACGTCATCCAGGTGCATGGGGTTGCTGTAGGCCAGCCGCAACCCGCCGCCACAGCGCATGCCACTGCCGATGCCGCTGTGCCCGGTATGAAAGATGGCTGGCAACTTGTAGTGGTTGATGACCTCGTATATCGGCCAGGCCATCTTGTCGTAGGGATGGTAGCCCTGCACCGTGGGATGAAACTTGAAGCCTTTCACGCCGTCTTGCGTGATCAGCCGCTCGGCTTCACGCGCGCCCATCTTGCCCTTGTGCGGGTCTATGCTGGCGAAGGCCACCATCATGTCGCTGTTTTCGCGCGCAGCCTGGGCAATTTCTTCATTGGGAATCCGCTGACGGCCCAGTTGCGACTCGCTGTCCACAGTGAACATCACCAGGCCAATCTTGCGCTCGCGGTAGTAGGCAATTGTCTCGGCGATGGTGGGCCGACGGCTGCTGCCGAAGTACTTGTCGGCCGCACGGTCGTACTCTTCGCCGTAGTTGTCGAAAGGGTTGCGGCAACTCACCTCGGCATGGGTGTGGATGTCGATGGCAATCAGATCCTGGTGCTTCATGGGCTGTATTCCGGGCAATGCTGGCGGGCCCACCACGGGCCAGCATGGCACTGCCAAACACGATCATAACGGCCCCTTATGGATGCACCGAGGGTAAACCCTAGTGCACTATTCTGCTGAAGATGTACACTTATTGTCAGCATACTGATTTAATTCTTTCGTTAACAAAGACTGAACATGCAAAACGCAAACGAGACACTTCCCGTCCTGGTGGCAGGTGGTGGCATTGGCGGATTGGCAGCGGCACTGGCGCTGACCCGGCAGGGTTTTCAGGTCAAGGTTCTGGAGCAGGCGCCCGAGATTGGCGAGATTGGTGCCGGCATTCAGCTCGGCCCCAACGCCTTTCACGCGTTTGACGCCCTGGGCATCGGCGACAAAGCGCGCAGCCGGTCCGTGTTCACCGACCACATGGTCATGCACGATGCGCTGGATGAGTACCAGGTCGGCAAGATTCCAACTGGCGAGGCCTTTCGCCAGCGCTTTGGCAACCCCTACGCCGTGATTCACCGCGCCGATGTGCACCTTTCGTTGCTTGAGGGCGCCCAAGAGACCGGCAAGGTCGAGTTCAAGACAAACACCCGCATCGAACGCGTGGAGCAAGACGAGCACAGCGTGACTGTCTATGACCAAAACGGCACCGCCTACAAGGGCGCAGCCCTGATTGGCGCCGATGGCGTGAAGTCGGTGGTTCGTGCCCAGTACGTGGGAGACCCCGCCCGGGTCACCGGCCACGTGGTGTACCGCTCGGTGGTCGACAAGAAAGACTTTCCCGAAGACCTGCAGTGGAATGCCGCCAGCATCTGGGTGGGCCCCAACTGCCATCTGGTGCACTACCCCCTGCGTGGCGGCGAGCAGTACAACGTGGTGGTGACCTTTCACAGCCGCCAGCAAGAGGAATGGGGCGTCACCGACGGCAGCAAAGAAGAGGTGCAAAGCTACTTCCAGGGCATATGCCCCAAGGCTCGACAGTTGATCGATCTGCCCAAGACCTGGAAGCGCTGGGCCACCGCCGACCGCGAGCCCATCGGTCAGTGGACCTATGGCCGCGTCACGCTGCTGGGCGACGCCGCCCACCCCACCACCCAGTACATGGCCCAGGGTGCCTGCATGGCCATTGAAGATGGTGTGACCCTGGGCGAAGCCCTGCGCGTGCACAACAACGACTGGACAAAAGCCCTCGACCTGTACCAACGCTCCCGCATTGCCCGCACCGCGCGCATCGTGCTGTCTGGTCGCGAGATGGGCCGCATCTACCATGCCAAGGGCGTGGAACGACTGGTGCGCAATGACTTATGGCGCGGCCGTACCCCGGAGCGTTTTTATGACGCCATGGAATGGCTGTATGGCTGGAACGTGGGCAATTGCCTCGCCAAAGACTGAATCCCAAGGAGACCCCTCATGCTCGAACTCGGCAAACTCGAAGACCTGCCCCAGGACTACCGTGACGAACTCAAGGCCCTGAACCTGGTGCCCTTGTGGCCCAGCCTGCGTGGCGTTCTGCCACCTAAGATTCCCACGCGCCAGACCCGCGCCACCCACTGGCCCTACCAGTCCATCAAACCCCTGCTGATCAAGGCTGGCGAGCTCACCCCCATCGAAAAGGCCGAGCGCCGCGTACTGGTGCTGGCCAACCCCGGCCACGGCCTGGAAAAAATGCAGGCCAGTGCGGCGATGTATCTGGGCATGCAACTGTTGCTGCCCGGCGAATGGGCCCCCAGCCACCGCCACACCCCCAACGCCGTGCGCATGGTGGTGGAAGGTGAAGGCGCCTGGACCACCGTCGATGGCGAAAAATGCCCCATGAGCCGTGGCGACCTCATCCTCACGCCCACCGGCCTATGGCACGAACACGGCCACGAAGGTGACCAGCCTGTGATCTGGCTGGACGTGCTGGACCTGCCATTGGTCTATTACATGGAGGCCAGCTACCACATCAACGGCGAGCGCCAAACCCAGGTGCCGGGCCAAGGCGACCGCGCCTACAGCCGCGGCGGCATGGTGCCCACGCTGGTGTTTGGCCGCAGCTCCAAGGCCTACCCCATGCTGCGCTACCCATGGGCCGAGGCCCGCGCCGCCCTGCTGGCCCTGGCTGAAGACCAGCCCGCGATGGAG
>JBJOJH010000063.1:0-8637 GCA_046046715.1 Pseudomonadota bacterium
TTGACCTGACTGCAGGGCTTGGCTTTGAGTCCAGTTCGACGCCGTCCACCGATAACGGCACCTACGGTATCAACGGGCAGAAGATAACGCTCAAGCAAATGCTTTTTGATGGGGGCCTGACTGCAAGCGAAGTCAAGCGGCTGGATTTCGCACGTCTGAGCCGGTACTACGAGCTGAGTGAAATCTCAGAGGCTGTTGCTTTGGAGGCTGTGCGTGCCTACGCTGATGTGGTTCGCTATCGGGAGCTGGTCCAAGCTGCCAGTGACAACTACGTCATTCACAAGCAGTCCACTACCCTGGTTGAGGAGCGCGCCAGGGGTGGGGTGGGTCGTGGTGTGGACGTTGAACAGGCCACGGGTCGCTTGGCGCTTGCCGAGTCGAATCTCTTGACCGAGTTGGCCAATTTACACGACGTGAGTGCACGGTATCAGCGTATTGTGGGCGAAGTGCCCGCAGCCAGACTGCCAGCGTTGCCAGAAGCCTTCAAGCTCGGCGTGTTGCCTAAAAACACCGATGCACTGTTCAAAGAAGGCCTTCAAGGCAGTCCAACCCTGAATGCAGCTTTGGAGAGGGTTCGTGCCGCCAGACAAAGCATTGAATCACGGAAGTCAGCCTTTCTGCCCCAACTCAATTTGCAAGGCAGCGCCTCGCGTGAAGGAAATACCGGTGGGGTGAGTGGTAGCACTTTGGTGAGTAATCTTCAATTGGCGCTCAACTTCAATGCTTACCGCGGTGGTGCTGATCAAGCTCTGCAGCGCCAGGCCGTGGGCCAGAAAGATGAGGCCCGTGATTTGCAGGAAAAAGCCTGTCGTGATGTGCGTCAGACCTTGTCTGTAGCGTACAAGGATGTCCGTATCCTGGCCGAGCAGCAAAAGTACCTTGACCAGCACCGCTTGTCGACCGAAAAGTCGCTTGAAGCCTATCGCCAGCAGTTTGAAATTGGTCAACGTACTTTGCTTGACTTGCTGGACAGCCAAAACGAGTACTTCGAGGCCTCCCGTTCGTACATTAACACCCGACACAATCAAATCGTAGCTCAGGCCCGCACCTTGTCTGGTATGGGGCAATTGGTCAGCGTCATGGGAGCGGGCCGTACAGATGTGCCTGCGGCGCAAGATGTGGGGCAAGATCGCAATGGCATGGACCCGGCCGACCTTTGCCCGATCGTCGAGTCTGCCATCGACAGCCTGGAAAAGATCAAGGCCGAAGTCGCAGCCAATTTGCCTCCCGCTCCCAAGCAGGTGAAGCCAACTGCCCCCTGCGACCGCATCACCCTGTTGCCCGAAGAGGATGGCAAAGTCGGTGTCATGGTGGTCAAAGGCCAAAAGGGCGGAGAGGTTGTTCTGGACAAACCGTATGGTTCGTCTGTCAATGACTGTGATCGTGTGAGTTTTCAGCAGTCCAGTGCAGCCGAAGTGAATGCCCGATACAAGGGATTAATTGATGCACTTCCGCCGGCCGCAACCTATTACCGGGTCAACTTTGTGCTTGGAACGGCAAAAATCCTCCCCGAATCGCAGTTGGTGTTGAAATCAATGGTGGAAGACTTCCGTAAACGACCCGCTGCTGAAGTGACGATCATCGGACACACGGACAAGTTGGGAAATTCGATGGCCAACCAGAGCTTGTCTAAGCGTAGAGCCCTGGAAGTCAAACGACTTCTGGTGGGTGACGGCGGCATCAGGTTTGAGGACATCGGCACCGCTTGGCGGGGAGATCTGGATCCGCTACCGGGCACCGAAGGCCAGCGTGTTGTACCCCGCAACCGCCGTGTTGAGGTCAAATTACAGTGACAGGCCTGAACGCCTCCGATAACGATTTGTAGACTTTTTGAGGGATCCACGTCATGAACTTTTTTTCTTCCCTTGCCCGGCAAGTGAGTGTGCCCAGTTTGGCGCTTGCCTTGTCTGCTTTATTCATGGCCGAAGTTTCCTCGGCACAAATCACGGCCGGTATCGTGAAAAATGTGACAGGCACCGCCGTGATAGTCAGAGGAGACAAAAGTTTGCCGATAGAACCGGGCACAAAAGTGGTCGCTGGCGATGTTGTTCGCACGTCCGCAGAAAGCTCAGTGGGCGTGATGCTCAAAGACGAGACCCGCTTGTCCTTGGGTGCAGGCAGTCAAGCTGCGTTGGAAAAGTTTTCGTTCAATGCGGACAGTAATAAAGGGGGCATGACTGTGAACGTCGTGAAGGGAACTCTCTCGATGATCTCGGGGCTGTTAGTGAAAGCCAATCCTGGCGAGGTGCTTGTCAAGACGCCGACCTCTACTGCAGGTATTCGTGGCACTTTTTTCGTGGTCGAAGTTTATTGATCCTCACCCGCCACCATGACGAATTGGACAGGGCATCAATTTGACTGAGGTGTGGTTGTGGCCGATGTTATTGCTGACGTTGGCCAATGGCTTGCTTCTGATCTGGCTGGTCAGGCGAACACGGCTCGCCCACGCTGATACCGAGTTTCTGCAGCGACACCAAGCCGTGTTGCAAGCCATCGAGTCCCAAAACTCCAACACCGAGCGCATGGAGCGTGGATTGCGCCATGAACTCGGTGAGTCCTCCAGATTGTTGCGACAAGAAATGGGCCAGACATTGGCAACATTTCAGCAAACCTGGGTTGCCCAATCTGCCGAGGCAACCCGCACCCAAAACAGTCAAATTGACGCTTTTGGTCAGCAGCTGGCCCTGCTTCAAAAATCCCTGTCCGACACCCTACACACCCAGTTGAGTGGCCTGAGCGAGACCAATGCCCGTCGTATGGCCGAAGTTCGGCAAACCCTGGAGGCACAACTTGCGCAGTTGCAAACCAGTAATACTGCCAAGCTGGAAGAAATGCGGGCGACGGTCGACGAGAAATTGCAGTCCACACTCCAGGCCCGATTGGGAGAGAGCTTCAAGCAGGTGGCAGAACGCCTGGAGCAGGTTCACAAGGGGCTGGGTGAGATGCAAACGCTTGCCCAGGGCGTTGGTGACTTGAAACATCTGCTGAGCAACGTCAAGACCCGTGGCATGTTTGGCGAAGCTCAGCTCGCGGCCTTGCTGGAGCAGGTGTTTGTACCGGATCAGTATGCGGCACAGGTGGCCACCCGACCTGGCAGCAAGAACACGGTTGACTTTGCGATCAAACTTCCCGGTCAGCGTGACGGCGGCGATCCCTTGTGGCTCCCCATTGATGCGAAATTTCCGAATGAAGATTACGAGCGCTTGCTGGACGCACAAGGCAGGGCAGATGGCGTTGCAGCCGATGCGGCGGCTAAAAGCCTGGAGGCTCGCATACGTCTGGAAGCGCGTTCCATCAGCGAGAAATACATCGAACCTCCGCACACCACAGACTTCGCGATCCTGTTCTTGCCGACCGAGGGCCTGTATGCCGAAGTATTGCGCCGCCCCGGCCTGATGGAGGCCCTTCATCGAGAACATCGCATCACTTTGGCCGGACCGACCACTTTGCTGGCTATGCTGGGATCGCTCCAGATGGGCTTTCGGACGCTTGCTTTGGAGAAACGTTCCAGTGAGGTTTGGCAGGTTTTGGGTGCGGTCAAAACGGAGTTTGGCAAGTTTGGCGATGTGCTTGCCAAAGTCAAAGCTCAGACTGAGACGGTGCTCAAGACGCTCGACAGTGCAGAGGTTCGCAGTCGCGCTATGGGGCGTGCCCTCAAGCAGGTCCAGGCCTTGCCCGAGACGCAGGCGCAGGGCCTGCTGCCAGGATTGACGGATACCCTGAGCGAGTCCGAGTGAGCCTTGTCGACACGCGGCCCCGCTTGGGGTCATCGGAACTGATTCGCCTGATTGCCTCACAGGTTTGTGTGCACGCCAGCATGGCCGGCATGCGCATGTCAAGCCCCCTGTGGGCCTTGCAACTTCACTACAGTGCCTGGTCCGTGGGCTTGCTCCTGGCGTTGTTCGCGTTGGCTTCGGTTTTTCTGGCCTTGCCGGCAGGACGGTACGCAGATCGTCATGGCTTCAAAAAGCCGGTCTTCATCAGTGTGGTGCTTACCTGTCTGGGGGCGTTCATACCTGCCGTTTTGCCGGTCTTTGCCACGCTGTGTGTGGGAGCCCTGTTGACGGGAGCTGGAACCGGCCTGATGCTGATCTCCTTGCAGCGTCATGTGGGGCGCTACGCTGAAGATTCGTCTGAACTGAAGCGAGTTTTCAGCTGGATATCCATAGGCCCTGCCTTATCCAACTTTTTGGGCCCTCTCGCCGCCGGCCTGATGATTGACCACGTGAGCCGACCTTGGGGCGGCCAGCCCAGCGATGCGCTGGGTTTCCGTTTTGCATTCTTGCTCATGGCGCTCACGCCTCTCATTTCCTGGTGGCTGATCCGGGGAGTGCAGGAACTGCCGATGAGTCCCCGGTCTGATGGGGTGGCTAGAGGCAGTGTCTGGGACCTGCTTGGACGCCCAGGCATGCGAAGGTTGATGACGGTGAATTGGGTCATGTCCTCATGCTGGGATGTTCACTTGTTTGTGGTGCCGGTGATTGGGCATGCGCAAGGCTACAACGCATCGGTGATTGGAACCATACTCGGGTCGTTTGCCTTTGCGGCGACATCGGTTCGCGTGCTGATGCCTGTTTTAGCAGCTCGCGCCCGTGAGGGCACTGTGGTCAGTGCGGCTCTTGTGGTAGCGGCCACCATGTTTGCTGTCTACCCTTTCATGCCGTCGGCCCTGGCAATGGGCATCTGCTCGGTTTTACTTGGGCTGGCACTGGGCTCCGTGCAGCCCATGATCATGAGCAGCTTGCATCAAATAACACCTGAAGACCGCCACGGGGAGGCTTTGGCACTGCGAATGATGGCAATCAATGCGTCCAGTGTGCTGATGCCCATGGTTTTTGGCGCTGCCGGTGCAGTGGTGGGTGTATCCGTTGTTTTTTGGACGGTAGGTGCTGCTGCCGGCCTGGGATCCCGCTTGGCTTGGCGCTTAGGCCAGCCACCCCCTCAGGTAGGCAGGTAAAAGTCGCTGATGATCTTCCATGCAGCGTTGGGGTCATCAACGAAGTGAAAAAGTTTCAGGTCATCCGGTGAAACGGTGCCTTGCTCGACCAGGAATTCCAGGTTGAGCAGTTTTTTCCAAAAATCCGATCCGTAGAGGACGATAGGCACGGGCTTGGCTTTGCGGGTTTGCACCAGAGTGATGACTTCAAAGAGTTCATCTAGCGTGCCGAACCCCCCAGGGAATGCGACCAGGGCTTTGGCCCGCATCATGAAATGCATTTTCCTCAGCGCAAAGTAGTGGAACTTGAAGCTCAGGCTCGGGGTGATGTAGGGGTTGGCGCTTTGCTCATGGGGCAAGGCGATATTCAGACCGACATTCAGTGCGCCCATTTCATGAGCGCCCCGATTGGCTGCTTCCATGATGCCCGGCCCACCGCCAGTGCAGATATAAAGTCGGTCCCGGTCTGGCATCGTCTGGCTCTTTTCAGCCACCAAGCGGCCAAAGAGGCGGGCCTGCTCGTAGTACTGAGCGTTTGCAACCTGTCGCCGGGCTTCTGCCAAGGCTAGTTCATCCTGTTCATGTTCAGCTCTTTCAAGCAGAGCTTGGGCGTCTTCGGGGGATCGGAATCGAGCGCTACCGAACACGACGATGGTGTTCTCTATGCCCTGTGCCTGTTGATCCAGGTCGGGCTTCAGCATTTCTACCTGGAAACGAATGCCGCGCGTCTCTCGGCGTAATAAAAACTCGGGGTCTGCAAACGCCAGTCGGTAGGCGTCAGCTTGCAGTGGCATACCGGCATCGGCGTGGGCTTGAAGATCAGCCCAGGCGTCGGCCAGCGTGCGCTCATTGAGTGTGCGTGGTGCATCCATTTCGCGGTTCCTCTGCTGGTCCGACAAAGCGAGGCTCTAGCCGAGCCTCGCAGGAAACATTTACACGCGCTTGCGGTATTCGCCGGTGCGGGTGTCGATTTCGACCTTGTCACCCTGTGCCACAAAAATAGGCACGCCGATTTCAAAACCGGTCGCAATCTTTGCTGGCTTCAGTACCTTGCCGGAGGTGTCGCCCTTCACAGCAGGCTCAGTCCAGGTGATTTCACGCACCACGCTGGTGGGCAACTCGACCGAAATCGCTTTGCCGTCGTAAAACACCACTTCGACGGTCATGCCGTCTTCGAGGTAGTTCAGGGCGTCGCCCATGTTTTCAGCTTCGACTTCGTACTGGTTGTATTCGGTGTCCATGCAGACATACATGGGGTCGGCAAAGTAGGAGTAGGTGCACTCCTTCTTGTCCAGAATGATCTGATCCATCTTGTCGTCAGCCTTGAACACGACTTCGGTGCCGAAGTTAGCAATCAGGCTTTTGAGCTTCATGCGCACAGTGGCAGAGTTGCGACCACCGCGGCTGTATTCGGTTTTGAGAACGACCATGGGGTCTTTGCCGTGCATGATGACGTTGCCAGCGCGGATTTCTTGAGCAATTTTCATAGGTGTCTTAGAGCAGTGAGCTGTGATTGACTACGCCGAGTGGTCAACCTGGGGTAGGCCGCGGTCAGCGGCGAAAGCGTTATTTGTCCGTGACGGCCATTGGGTGCAAGCCCGAGCCTACTCAACAAAGCCTTAGATTTTACTGGTTTTGTGAATGAAACGAATCAGGCCGGCCACCAGGTCCTCCTGAGTCTCTAGTCGCCCAATCAAGGCTTTGATCCAATTTATCCAGTGCTCGCCAGTAGCGTAATCGGCTAGGAGGCGGAGGCGCTCGTCTGCATCCAGTGGTTCCGAGCCCTTGTCGAGCTGGTTCCACCAAAGATGGGCATGGGCAAGAGAGGGCGGTGCCTGAACGATCTTTAAATAGGCGTCTAGCTTGTCGGCATGTGCCATGTCCGACTGCTCGTAGATTTGCCATAAAAAAGGCACTCCCGCCCAAATGGCACGGACCAGAGAGTCTTCGCCTCGAACCAGATTGAAGTCGCAAGACCAGAGCAGGTGGTCGAAATCAATCTGCGTCAGCGGTGGCAAAAAGCTCAGTGTCAGGGCACCTATGCTGATGTGAACAGGCCCCGCTGATGGTGTGCACTCAAGTGCTGACAGCTGAGCGTGTACCGCCTCTGGCCAATTTGGATTTTCTTGGGACTGGATGCAGGTCAGGGCCCATGATGTCGATCGACCAGCCGTCACCAGTAGACGTGAGCGTTGGGGCCCCCTCTGCAGGTGCGTGAGGAAATCTTTCAGTGCCGGGGGCTCGTAGCAAAACAAGGAAATCATGGTTTCTTGATTAGCCCCAACTGGAATCCCGAGGTCGGCAAGCCAACGGGAACGGTCAAAGCGCTGATGTCTTGCGCTCAGTTCGGTTTCTCGTATGAGACCACCCGCTTTATGAGTGAACCCGGGGTAGTAAAAATATTTAATCCAGCCTTGGGCCGGGCCCTGCATGACGGGAGACGGCAAACCATGCGATCGCTCCACGTAACTTTCTGCCGACAGGTACTCCAGGTTGATCCAGTGTGGTGGGGTTGGCTCAGGCTTGCCTGCGTGCACTTGTGTCGCCCAATGTTGAACGAAGTCGTCAGGAATGAAGCAGCCAAAGGCTTCAATCCATACGTCGGCCATGATCAGCTTGCTCAGTCGATCGGTGTTGCTGGCCTGTTTCCAGTCGTACACGGTGATGTTGGGCATCGTGCCGTGAAGGGCCCCGGGAGCCATCCACTTCAATGCGCTGGCATCGTCAACCCAGAGGCGCACCAGATGTCCGCGTTGAGCCAGGTCCGTACACAAGCGCCAGCAAACGCCGATATCGCCATAGTTGTCGATCACCTGGCAAAAAATATCCCATGAAAGTGGCGGCGATGAAGCGGGCTCGAAGTTGTTGTGCATTTCGGGATGAATTGTCAGATAACTGTGCTGCCGCAGCACGCTAAATGTCTGTGGACTGGCCCCACAATACGGCCCCATGTCAGAAGCGCATTCCGAACAATTGCTGAGCGAAGTGGCTGCATTGCCCAGTTTGCCGGGTGTTTACCGCTACTTTGACCGGGACGACCAGGTTCTGTACGTCGGCAAGGCCATCAACTTGAAGCGACGGGTTTCGAGCTATTTCCAGAAAAACCATGGCGGTAGTCGCATCGGCCACATGGTCAGCAAGATCACCCGGATGGAAACGACGGTTGTGAGGTCTGAGGCTGAGGCCCTGTTGCTTGAGAACAACCTGATCAAGGCGCTCAACCCTAAGTACAACATTCTTTTTCGAGACGACAAAAGCTACCCCTATCTCAAGATCACCAGTTCCCATGTGCCGGCGGGCGCCAGCCCAGCTGTACAAGCGGGGGCACCTTACCCCAGGGTGTCTTATTACAGAGGTGCGGTGGAAAAACGGCACAAGTACTTTGGCCCTTATCCCAGCGCCTGGGCCGTGAAAGAAGCCATTCTCTTGATGCAAAAGGTGTTTCGCCTGCGCACCTGTGAGGATTCGGTATTTCACAACCGTTCTCGTCCCTGCCTTTTGTATCAGATCAAGCGCTGTTCAGGCCCTTGTGTTGCGCATATATCCCCTGCAGATTACGCCCAGGACGTGGCCAATGCCGAGCGTTTTCTTCGGGGCGAGGCCCAGCAGGTCATGGCGGGGTTGGAAGCGCGCATGATGGCTCATGCCGAGCGCCTGGAGTTTGAGCAGGCGGCCGAGTTACGCAATCAACTGGCTGCCCT
>JBJOJH010000064.1:0-8777 GCA_046046715.1 Pseudomonadota bacterium
GATATTGCCAGCCACCACGGCGTTTACCCCTACAACCACGGGCGGGTGACGCAGTCGGAGCTGTGCCGCCGAGCCGATGTCAAAAAAGCGACCTTGCAGACGCCCCTGCACAAAGACACCACCCGGGTTGACGTGATGGCCTGGCTGGATACCTGTGCGGCAAAGCTGGCGGTCAACCGCGAAGCCACGCGCGAACGGGTCACTCTCGTGGCGGACCAGCTCAACGCTGAGGTAGAGCGCTTGACCCGAGCTTTGCAAACGGCGCAATCTCAACTGGCCGCTGCAGAAACCCGCATTGAGCAATTGATGATAGAAGTGGCACGACTGGCTCGGTGACCAGTCTGGACGTCAGTCCCAAAGAGCGCGACTGCCACATTAAGTCGTAAGTTTTTATCAAACCCAGCTTGATAGGATGGAAGGCTACACACCCTTTGCCATGCTAGAAAGACTGCTTTACCGATCCAAGGCCACCTCCACTCTGGGTAGCCTGCATCTGTTCAATCTGCTGAGCGAAGCCCGTACCAAAAACCTGAGCCTGGGCATCACTGGCCATTTGCTCTACTCCAAAGAGGTTTTCGTACAGTGCATAGAGGGGCCGAGCGACTCGGTTGAGGCTCTGTGGGTGAGCCTGCAAAGAGATGCGCGCCATCACGACATTGAACTCTTGCGTCGCGAACCGATCACGAAGCGCCGGTTTGGAGACTGGAGCATGGCTTTCTCCAGCTACCCCAGCCTGAACCGTTTCGGAATGCCCGGTTTTTTCCCGGTGGATCCAGAGGGCATGAACCAGGCAGTGGAGCGTTGCTCCGCGGTCGACCCGCTGCCAAGCGAGCCGACCCAACTCGACAATTAACCCTGTTGGATACCTGACAGCAACCAGCCGCCATTGCCCTGGCGGGGTTTGACGAGGTGCCAAGTCTCATCAAAGGCGTCTGCTACAGAGCTGCTGTCTTCCCGGATCATGCCGGTAAAGCGAACGCTGACGATGTAGCGTTCGGCTTCTTCGACCACCTCCAGCACATCAGCCTCGACGTTCACCACCTCGGTTTGCTGTGCAGCCCCCTTGCGATCGCTGATGTCCATATGGATTTCAGCAAACATTTCTGGCGTGGTGAATGCCCGAATGTCGTCTAGGTTGGCCGCGTCGTTGGAGGCCTGCAAACGGATGAACTGAACCTTGGCATTGCGGTTGAAACCAACAAGATCAAAGTCGGCCGGGATGTTACGTTGAGGCGCCAGATCAGCACCGATGGACGAGCCACCGGAGGAAGCCGGCATCTGCACGTCATAAGCGCGATGGGTGGCAGGGGCCTGCTCGGCACCGGCGTATTGCATACCGCCCACGCCGGCCATGGCCGGGCGCTGGGCGCTAGCACGCTTGCGCATGAAGAAGGCGACAGCAGCCAGAACAGCCATCACCAGCAGGCCGATCATCATCATGTTGGCAAGCTCTTCACCAAATCCAAAATGTGAAGCGAGGGCAGCCAACCCCAAGCCGGCGGCCAGACCTGCGATGGGTCCCATCCAGGACCGCTTGGCAGAGGCGGCGGCGGCCGGCGCAGCGGCAGGTGCCTTGGCCATGGACGTGGCGCTGGCCGGCGAGCCTGGGGCCTGAGCCGGGGTAGCCGCTGATTTATCGGTGAGGGTGCTGCGCTGCATGCCGGTCGACTTGCCACTGCCCAAGCGCTTTGCGGCCTCGGCATCGACAGCGGACAGAGCCAAGCCGAGGGTCAGCACCACGGTCATCAGCGATAAAGTTTTTTTCATGAGATCTCCTGTGTTGAAAAAGTGACGGTAGCCAGATTAGCTCTTCAATCACAAATAAAAAACCAGAAATATATTGAAGGAGAGTTCGTAAAAACAATGCTATTTAGCTTTGCTGGATCGTCTCTTGTCGACAGCACGCAAGGTCACTTGCTCACCAAACCGCCAACTTTACTGTTTGGATATACAGTATTATTGGCGGCATCGAAGAATGCTTTTCAAGACCTGGAACCCGTCCAACGTCTAGAGCCCCACCTCAGGAGTCACCATCTTGCACGCTTCACGAATCCTCTACCTTGGCGCCTACACCGGACACTTCCAGGGAACACTGGACAAACTGAGTCCGGTTCTGCGCCAAGTCAAGCTCCTGGCCACGCGGGTCAGCCGGCCGGCCAATTCCTGTCATCACTGTGGTGCCACGGCCTACAGGCCCGTGCTAGACCGTGATCCGTCAGGCGCCATGCGGCCCAATGGGCAGTACCAGTGCGTGCAGTGCAGAAGGGTGTTCAGCAGCATGACCGAGTGGCGTGGGGCCACGCATTGACGAAACAGCTTGAGTAACCGGTACCTGCCGAAGGTGCTGGCTAACTTGTGTCGGTAAAATCCCGACCCTTTGGCCGAGCTGGCAGAGATTGAATACCTACACGCCCACGACACGGGCAGCGACCCCTACCCACTTTCACAGCGCCAGACTGATCCGCGTACTGTCCGAACTGTCGGTGCTCGAGTGTGCCGCCCCAGGGGCCGCCTTCGCAGAAAAACTGGGCTTGTGGGTGGACTTCACCGCCGCCATTAACTTGTGCGCAGTCCACAGCGCCTATCCAGCAGGGTTTGACGCTGATACGCAGCCTCCTCAGCGGGCCGGAATCAACCGATCGGTGAGTGATGTACTCGCCCGAGCACGGGCAGCGATGGAAAGCTCGATCAGACAAAGTTTCTTGGGTGCTGCCGGCAGGGCACGGATCACACTGCCACCACCCAACCTGGATATTCCTTTGGACCTGGCACTTGCCTATGCCCCCTACCGGCGCTTTCATCTGGCCCAGCAACGCGACATGGACTTGGGCGTAGGCCCCACAAAGGCCCGGGTTCGCGGCCAGTTGGAGGCCCATGGACCTGGCCTCAGACAATTGGCCGCGTTGGACTCCGCCTTCGATGCCATCCTTGGGGAGCGTGAAAGCAAACTGCTGGCACTTATCCCGTTGCTCATGGAGCAGCGCTTTGGCCATTTGTTCCAGGCACATCAACAGCAACTCGCACATACGCAGCAAGCAGACCACCCCGCCTTGTGGCTGAAACCCGGCGGGTGGCTGGCACGCTATTTAGAGGAGCTACAGACCGTTCTGTTGGCCGAGCTGGACCTGCGCCTGCAACCCACGCTGGGGCTCATCGAAGCCCTTCAAGATCAGAAAACACAGCAGCTATGAATCGACATTTGTTTACGGGGGCCCTGGTGGCCGGTGCATTGGCCCTTCTATGGGTGGGGGCTGGCTTTTGGGGGTCGCATGTTCTGGCGCTGATCATGACGGGCATCATCGCGGCCGTTTACGGCGTGGGCGCCTTCGAATTGCATCGTTTTCGCCAGGCGACAGACGCGCTGGCAGGAGCCCTGGTACAGATTCCCACGGACCTGACCTCCCTGGACGATTGGCTAGTCAAGGTGCCCGCCACGCTGCAAAACCCCGTGCGCCTGCGCATCGAGGGCGAACGTGTGGGCTTACCCGGCCCCGCGCTCGCTCCCTACCTGGTAGGACTGTTGGTGATGTTGGGCATGCTGGGCACCTTTCTGGGGATGGTCGTGACCCTGAATGGCACCGTATTTGCACTGGAAGGCACGGCTGACCTGGCTGGCATGCGCTCGGCATTTGCCGCCCCCATCAAGGGTTTGGGACTTGCGTTTGGCACCTCGGTCGCTGGGGTGGCGACGTCGGCCATGCTGGGCCTGATGTCGGCCCTGGTCCGCCGCGAACGACTTCAGGCAGCACAGCTGCTGGACACTCAAATCGCCACCGTGCTACGCCGGTTTTCACTCACACAGCAACGCCAGGATACCTTCAAGGCACTGCAACTGCAGTCGCAAGCCTTGCCCGAGGTCATCGGCCACATGCACACCATGATGGAGCAGATGGAGCGCATGGGACGGCAGCTGAACGAACAGCTGCTCAGCCAGCAAGACCGTTTTCACAAGGACATTCAAAGTGTTTACACCGACCTGGCACGCTCGGTCGATCAGTCCCTGCGTACCAGCCTGAACCAAAGTGCCAAGCTCGCTGGAGTAAGCATCCAACCCGTGATCCAGGCCGCGATGGACCGTATGGCCGTGGACGCCAAACAGATGTACGAGCGCGTGGCAGACACCGCGCAACGGCAACTGGAAACCCAGTCCGCACGCCATGATTCGCTGATGCAGCGCATGACCGACACAGCGGCCGAGGCACCCAAGGCCGCCGTTGAAGTCATAGGCCAGCTGCGCCTGGAGGGTAGCCGCAGCGCCGCACGAGACAACGAGCTGCTACAGGAGCGTAGCCGCATCCTCGAAACCCTCAATTCGCTGATGGTGTCCATCGACCAAGCTTCTGCACAGCAACGCTCGGTGATCGACACTTTGGTGGCCAGCTCTGCCATGACGTTGAACCGGGCGGGCAGCGATTTTTCAGAAAAACTGCACGCTGAAGCGACCAAGCTGACAGCGGTGTCCGCCCAGGTCGCCAGCAGCGCGGTCGAGGTCGCCAGCCTGAGCGACACCCTCAGCTTTGCCGTTCGCACCTTTGGAGAAGCCAACGACAAGCTCATCACCCACCTGCAGCGCATCGAGAGTGCCATGGACAAGTCCATGACCCGCAGCGACGAGCAACTGGCCTACTACGTGACGCAGGCCCGTGAAATCATCGACCTGAGCCTGATGTCGCAAAAAGAAATTTTTGAAGAATTGCGCCAGCTGTCGGGCAAGCAGAGCCTGGCCCTCAAGGGAGTGGCGTGATGGAGGACACCGACACCAGCCTGGAATCCACCGCTCCGGTCTGGGCCGTGTTTGGGGATTTGATGGCCGGCCTGCTGGGGGCTTTTGTGCTTTTGCTGGTGGGCGTGCTGCTGGTGCAAATGGAACTGGCCAGCAATCTGGAATCAGAAGTCAAAAAACGCCAGCAGGAGGAACAACGCCGCATCTCGCTGGAAAAAGCCTTGTCAGTTCCCCTGGCCTCTGGCCGTATCACCCTGAACAACGGGCGCATCGGCATCAGCGGGCGGGTGCTGTTTTCGCTCAACTCAGACCAGTTGCAACCCGAGGGCCGCAAGCTCTTGAGCAGCCTGGTCCAGCCCCTGCGAGCCTACCTGGGCGCCCGGGAAGAGTTGCTAATGGTGAGTGGTTTCACTGACGATCAGTCCATACGCGCCGGTAACAGTCAGTTTGCCGACAACTGGGAGCTGTCGGCGCAGCGGGCACTCACGGTCACGCGCACCTTGATTGATGAGGGCATGCCTCCCTCCATGGTGTTTGCCGCGGCCTTTGGGGCCGAGCAACCCGTTGTTGCCAACACCAGCGAGGCCACACGTTCGCAAAACAGACGCGTGGAAATGGCACCGGTGCCCAAAGTCAGCAATGGGAAATAAGCTCGCCGTGACTGCGTCTGCACCCCTCGCCATGCCGAACGCTGACGGCCCTGCTGCCATCGACATGATCTCGGCGCTAGACACTATGCGCCTGGCCGGCGCACACAAAGCGGACCCGGTTCAATTTCACTACCTGGAGGTGTTGGCCAGCCGGGCGGCCCACCAATCGCCAGCTGTGCAGACCCTGCTGGCGACCACATTGAGCAAAGGCCTGGCAGCCTTGAGCACACGCCTTGCACAGGCGCAACGTCAACCGCAAGCCGCTCCTGCCCAGTCTTCACAAAAGCACGGTGGGCCTCTGGGTGAACTGACGCGCTACGTGGCACAGCATGCGGTAGCAACGGCCGGTGAAGCAGCCAACGGAGCCGATGCCGCACCATCGGAACTCAAAGCGGTACGCGCCTTCAGAAAGACCTGGTCGCAATTCAGCGTCGACAAGCAGCTGAACCGTGCACTGGGCCTAGCCCCTAAGAATGCAGGGCCGATCAATTCGCACATGCTGGTGCTGCGCTCGCTGGCCCAAATGCGCGACATCTCGCCCGACTACCTCAACCGCTTCATCTCTTACGTGGACGCCCTGCAGTGCCTGGACCAAGCCAACCAAGGCCAGGCCCTTGGCGCCCCGCAATCAGGAGCAGAAGATAAAGGCAAAAAACCAAGGGCGCCTCGTAAGACTTCGCGAACCCCAACCAAACGAGAAAAGTAGCCTAAAGGGCGCAAACCACATGGCGTGGACTAAGCTATTGGCGGTTGCAACTAGCTGACCAACACATGAAAGTTGCGAAGCAGCACATAGACAGCTGTGCCCACCAATATGCTGACCAGCGCATTTTTGTGGCGCCACTGCAGCCACGCAACGAGTGAGATGGCCAGTAACTCGGACCACGGCCCAAAGGCGTGGTCAGCGGCGGCGGCCAGGCCCGAATTCACCAGCAACAGGGTCATGATGGCCAGTGGTAAAAACTGCCCGAGGCTGTGAACCCAGGGGTACTTTTGCAACCATTGTCCGGCCACAAACGGCAAGGTGCGAAGCGCGAATGTGACAGCCCCCATGGCGGCGATCACCCCCAACACGTAACTGCTGTCAATCATGTCGCGACTCCTGGGCAGACGCGCCCCTGACATGCAGCACCACCGCGGCAGCAACACACAAGGCAATCGAGATCACCAAGGCATGCTGGGGAAACCACGGATAAGCCAGGGCATAGGCTGACAGAGCCACCCACAAGGGTGCGCCAGATTTTCTGGCCCGCCACTGTTCCACGGTCAGTACGCAAAACAGGGCCACCAGCGCAAAGTCCAAGCCGGCCAGCTTGACCTGCGCCTGCGCACCGATCACCGCCCCCATCAGACTGCCCAGCACCCACCATGCCTGATTGAGCAGGGCCACCCACACCATCTTGTTGCGACTCTCACCCTGGGGCATGGTGGTCACGACCGAATAAGTTTCGTCCGTGAGGCCAAACACCAGGTACCAACGTTGCAAGCGACCCTGGGGCAGTTTGTTCAGCAAGGACAAGCCATAAAAAACGTGCCGCAAATTGACGATCAGCGTGGCCAGCGCAATGGCACTGACCGAGGTTCCGGCCGCCACCATAGGAATCATCATGTACTGCGCAGCCCCGGCAAACACAAACACGCTAGCCAGCACCGCCAGCCACCCATCCATCCCCGCTTGCACAAACAAAAATCCAAATACGGTGCCCAATGGGATGTAACCCATTGCCACGGGCATGGTCAGGGCCAGGGCGGATATCGGTCTTTGATCGTTCGGCAGGCCGGCGGGGGAACGTGTCATCGTGGATCAGCGGGCTTGGATATTTGAAACAGAAAGCCCATTGTCATGGCTAGGGGCACCTGCCATAAATGACAATGCTGCGATTGACAATGACCGCCGCCAACACGCTACCGCCATGACCGACTCTTATCGCCCCTGCTACCACTTCACCGCGCCATCCAACTGGATCAACGACCCCAATGGCCTGAGCTTTTACAACGGTCGCTATCACGTTTACTACCAGTACAACCCCGGCGGTTGCAAATGGGGTGACATCCATTGGGGCCACGCCAGCAGCGCGGACCTGGTGCACTGGCGAGATGAGGGCATCGCGCTGGCACCGTCTCCAGGTCCTGACGCCGAGGGCTGCTTTTCTGGCAGCTTTGCGGTGGTCAGCGGGCAACCCACGCTCTACTACACCGGCTACACGACCGAGCGCCAGGTGCAGTGCGTGGCCACCAGCCAGGACCTGCACACCTGGACCAAGCACCCAGAACGCACCCTCGTAACCCCACCGCCGGGTGTCGATGTGCACGACTTTCGTGACCCCTATGTCTTCCAGCACCAGGGCTGGTGGTACATGGTGCTGGGCGCATCCATCCACCACGAACGCGGCATGGCCCTGATTTACCGCAGCAGCGATGGCGTGACCTGGGAAGATCGCGGCCCCCTGTACACCTCACCCAACCTGCAACTGGGCGTGATGTGGGAGTGTCCCAACTTCTTTCCGGTGGGCGACAAATGGGTGCTGACAGTGTCGGTGTGGCTCAACACTGGGGCCCACGCCTTTGTGGGCCGGTTTGAGAACGAGCGCTTCATCCCTGAATGGGACGGACCCATGGATGTGGATGGTGGCGCTTTTGCCCACCTCACCATGCAGGCTCCTGATGGGCGGGCGCTGCAATGGTCATGGCTGAACGAACAGCGCGATCAGGCACTGGTCGATGCCGATGGCTGGGCAGGTGCCTTGAGCGTTCCGCGCGAGATCGGCGTCGACCAGCGCGGCAGGCTGACCCAGCGCCCGGCGATTGAAGTTGCTCAGCTGCGCACGGCCCCACTCGCCCTGGCGCCCACGGGTGCCAGCACGGGTGTGCTGCAGCGTTTTGAGGGACGGTACCTCGACATCGAAGCCCAATTCAGGCTGATAGACCGACAAAAAGTGGGCATCACCGTGTGTGCAGCGCCGGACAACAGCGAGTTCACACGCATCGTCTTTTGGCCAGATGCCCGGCGGCTCACCATCGAGCGGGCCCGCAGTTCGCTCAACGCCGGCGTCAAACGCCAGGACTTGTTCGGCCACCTCGAACTGGCTCATGACGAACCCTTGCGCCTGCGTGTGCTGCTGGACGCCAGCGTGCTGGAGGTCTACGCCAACGACCGCCTGTGCCTGAGCACCCGCATCTACCCCACGCAAGCATCCAGTGTGAGTGGCCACGTTTTTGTGGAAGGCCAGTCCCAAGCCGATGTGCAGGGCTGGGACATGGGGACTATTTTTGATGGCCCACGCGCGCCCTTGTCCGTGGTCAGCGCGCCATAAGGCGTCGTGCCAGGTAGCTGGTGGCGTCCACCACAGCCACCAGCACCAGCATGGCAAGCAAGATGGTGGCGGTCTTGGGCATGTGAAACA
>JBJOJH010000065.1:0-3300 GCA_046046715.1 Pseudomonadota bacterium
CCAAGTTCTTGCCCATGAGCCGCAAGGAGATGGAGGCACTGGGCTGGGACAGCTGCGACATCATCCTGGTGACGGGCGATGCCTATGTGGATCACCCCAGTTTTGGCATGGCGGTGATCGGCCGCACGCTGGAGGCCCAGGGCTTTCGGGTCGGCATCATCGCTCAACCGGACTGGCAGAGTGCAGAGCCTTTCAAGGTGCTGGGTAAACCCAATCTGTTTTGGGGGGTGACCGCCGGCAACATGGACAGCATGATCAACCGCTACACGGCTGATCACAAAATCCGCACGGACGACGCTTACACCCCCGGCGACGTGGGCGGCAAACGACCAGACCGTGCCGCCATTGTGTACAGCCAGCGCTGTCGCGAGGCCTACAAAGACGTGCCGATCATCCTGGGCGGTATCGAAGGCAGCCTGCGCCGCATTGCCCACTACGACTATTGGAGCGACAAGGTGCGGCGCTCGATCGTGGTGGATGCCAAGTGTGATCTGCTGCTGTATGGCAACGCCGAACGCGCCCTGGTTGAAGTGGCCCATCGCCTGGCGGCGCGCGAATCGGTGACCGCCATCACCGATGTGCGTGGCACGGCCTTTGTGCGCCGGGCCGATGACGAAACCGGCAAAGGCTGGTTTGAAATCACCTCGACCACCGTGGATGAGCCAGGCCGGGTGGAGGCGCACGTCAATCCTTATATGACGACCAGCGAGCAGGCCCAGGCCCAGGGCGCGACTTGCTCCAAGGATAACGAAGCGCAGGCCCGGGCACAGAGGGACGAAGCTGAAGCCAGGACGGGTGTTGTTGCGCAGCCCACCGTCCAGCCCATCAACTTCGTGCCCAATCCGGCCTTGCAAGGCAAGGGCAAACTCAAGGTTCCGCCGCGTGAGCGCAGCGTGATTCGCCTGCCCAGCTTTGAACAAGTCAAGTCGGACCCTGTTCTTTACGCCCATGCCAATCGGGTGCTGCACCTGGAGACCAACCCCGGAAACGCCCGTGCATTGGTACAGGCCCACGGTGAAGGCACTACGGCGCGCGACGTCTGGATCAACCCGCCGCCCATCCCCTTGACCACCGCCGAGATGGACTTTGTGTTTGACCTGCCCTATGCGCGCAGTCCCCACCCGGCCTACGCGGATGAAAGCGGCAGCCACGACGGTGCTACCAAAATCCCGGCGTGGGAGATGATCCGTTTCAGCGTCAACATCATGCGCGGCTGTTTTGGTGGGTGTACCTTTTGCTCGATTACCGAGCATGAGGGCCGCATCATTCAGAGCCGTAGCGAGGATTCGGTCATCCGCGAGGTGGAAGACATCCGCGACAAGGTGAGTGGTTTTACAGGTGTGATCTCGGACCTGGGAGGCCCCACGGCCAATATGTACCGGATCGGTTGCAAGTCTCCAGAGATTGAGGCGGCGTGCCGTAAGCCCAGCTGCGTGTACCCAGGCATCTGCTCCAACCTCAACACCAGCCACGACCCTTTAATCAAGATGTACCGCCGCGCGCGTGGTCTCAAGGGCATCAAGAAGATCCTGATTGGTTCTGGCTTGCGCTATGACCTGGCGGTACAAAGCCCCGAGTACGTGAAAGAGCTAGTGCAGCATCATGTGGGCGGCTATCTCAAAATCGCTCCCGAACACACCGAGCAGGGCCCGCTGACCAAGATGATGAAGCCGGGCATTGGTACTTACGACCGTTTTAAGCAGCTCTTTGACAAGTTCAGCTTTGAGGCGGGAAAGAAACAGTTTTTGATCCCCTATTTCATCGCAGCCCATCCCGGCACCCGCGATGAAGACATGATGAACCTGGCGGTGTGGCTCAAGAAAAACGGTTTTCGGGCCGACCAGGTTCAAACTTTTTACCCCAGCCCAATGGCCACGGCCACGGCCATGTACCACTCGGGGCGCAACACCTTGCGCAAAATTCGCCGCCAGGTGACCGATGAGGATACGGTCGACATCGTGCGTGGCGAGCGCCGGCGCCGTCTTCACAAAGCCTTTTTGCGTTACCACGATCCCAACAACTGGCCCTTGCTACGTGAGGCACTGAAAGCCATGGGACGTGCTGACCTGATCGGCAATGGCAAACACCACCTGATTCCCACCTTCCAGCCGCTGACTGATGGTGGGTATCAGAGCGCGCGTAAGAAGAATTCGACACCAGGCGGCATCAAGACAGCTCCTGCCAAGGGCCGTGTGCTCACTCAGCACACAGGCTTACCCCCTCGTGTAACAGGCGCTGCTCCCAAACTCACCCGAAAAGGGCGCTAAGCCGCCACCTGGCGCGCATATCCTCAAATAAGGCCTCCATGACGGCCCTAGTTACGCGATAGCGGGCAGGGTGTGTAAAGGAATGTCTTTGTCTGCGGCCAGCTGGTCCAGCTCGGCTCTGGTGCGCTGGGCAAAGAAGGCTTGCAGGTGTCGATGTATGGCCGGCTCGTGCATCGCAAATGCACCGCTTTCCCCCATGTTCGACTCGATGGCCAACCGCTTGGCAAAGTGTGGCTCCAGGGCTGCGACGGCGACCCGGCCATCCAGACAAGGATAGACCCGGTAGCCCGCATGCGCGCCACCCAAGGGCGTGCCCGGTAAAGTCATTCCCCATGTACGCGGCAGGGCGGCCCACGCAGCACCATCGCTGAGCGCAACTTCCATGAAGACGCCGATACCGGTGAGCCTTTGGGAAAGCAGAGCCTGCAAAACTGCCTCGCTGGCCATCAGTGCGCCGGTCATATCTGCATAAAGCGATGCAGGCAGATCCAGACCAGTAATCAAACCGCGCTCGGCCTGGTAGGTGAGATCGTGGCCGGCTTCGTCCGCCCGCTCGCCCGCACCACCCACGATAGCGATTTGGCATAGCTTAGGGTACCTGGCATGCAGGTTTTCCCAGCTCAGCCCGAGTTTGGTCAATGCAGAGGGCCTGAAGGAGGTCACCAGCACATCTGCCTGGGCCAGTTCACTGTGCAAGGTCGTCTGACCATCGTCAGATTTGAGGTCTGCGGTGATCGTGCGGACACCGTGTTGTAGGTCTGTGTAGGCAACGGGGCTGTAAATGGCCATGGGGTCAGCAGAAACACCTGGTACTGATCCTGCGGGTGAAGGAGGCTCCAGCTTCACGCAATCCGCGCCCATACCTTTTAGACGCATCAACGCTGCAGGCCCGGGTAAATTCAGAGCCAGACTCAGTATGCGCACACCCTGAAGCGGCTTTAGCAAGGGAGATTTCTGATTTTGCATGGTCGGCATCGTAATTCAATCGCAGCTTGTGCCAGCCCAGGATGCCGTGCTACGTGAGTCAAGCGTC
>JBJOJH010000066.1:0-2728 GCA_046046715.1 Pseudomonadota bacterium
CGGCATGGCGTCGAGCACCTCGTTGCCCACCACCACGCCTTGCATCGCCTCGGGCAGCGCACTCACCCAGCGCACCTGATCCCCATAGGCCTGCAAACGGGCCTGCTGACGATCACGCAGCGAGCCCGACACATCCACGATGGTGTAGGTGTCGATCTGCGTGCCCAGCTCGCCCAGCAGTTGTTCCGCCAGCGCGCCAGAACCGGCACCGAACTCCCACACCTCCCTCGTGCCTGTGGCCGTCAGGGCATCGGCGACCTGCGCTGCCAGCACCCGGCCAAACAGGGGCGTCATTTCCGGGGCGGTCACGAAGTCGCTGCCCGACGCAGGAGTGCTGCCAAACTTGCGCAAGGGCCCGTCGTAATAGCCCAGGCCCGGCGTGTACAAGGCCAGCTGCATGAAAGCATCAAAGCCTATCCAGCCACCCGCTTGTGCAATGGCATCCCCGATAATTCGGGGCAAAGTGGCTGCGGTATCGGATTCAGAAACGCGGGGCATAGGGCTTATCAATTTCAACAAGGAGCCCCTTGTTTACCCACCGGCTGCGGCGGTGACAAAGGACGATGTCTGATTATCTTTGGGGAGCCACAGCCATAAGCCCGGCAAGCACCTGTTATTTGAAATCCTGTCCAATTCGGCATCTTTGTCAGCAAACGCCACCATGAACCCCAGCTCCAACGCCATGTCCTCACCCGCATCGAGGCCCACATCCACAACTGCGCCCCTGGCCCTGGTCACGGGTAGCGCCAAGCGCCTGGGCCGCCAGGTCATCGAGGCTTTTGCACAGGCCGGCTACGACTGCCTGATTCACGCCAATCAATCGCGTGAAGATGCCATGGCGCTGCGTGAGCAACTGCAGGGCTACGGCGTGAAGGCCGAAGTGGTGCTGCACGCGATTGCCGACCCTCTGGAAGCCGCCCGCACGCTGGTCCAGGCCGCGCAAACCCTGTTTGGCCGCCTGCCGGATGCCAGCGTCTTGTGCGCAGCCAGCTATGACTTCGACACCCCCCTGGCACCCGATGCCGTGCTGATGCAAAAACAGCTGGCGCTGAACTTCCTGTTTCCGGTGCAGTACTGCACTGTGTTGGCCCAGGCGGCCAGTCAGGCTGATGCGGCAGATCGGTCGGTGACGGTGTTCACGGATTACAAGGTAGAGCGGGTGAACCGCGACTTTTTCTCCTACTCGATCAGCAAGCATGCGCTGGATGGGTCGTTGCCCTACTTGACGGTGGCCTATGCCCGGTTGCTCCGCATCAATGCCATTGCACCCGGGCCGGTGTTGGCCGCGCACGGCATGACCCAGGACGCCTTGAACACCCTGGTGGCGCAAGAGTCCATCAGCGGACGCCACCCCAACCCGCAAGACATTGCCCGTACCGCGCTATTTTTGGCCACCACCACTTCGATGGTCGGTCAGCACATTTGTGTGGATGCCGGCGCCCGTTTCGACGCCCGCACCCGCGAGCTGGTGGTACAGGACTGAGGATTAACCATGAACACACGCCCCCCCTTTCAGTTCGAGGTCAAAAGTTACCGCAAGAACATCATCATTGGTTGCGCGGACGACGAGCAGGTCGCCCCACAGGAAGTGGTATTTGACATTGTGGCCAGCGTGCAGCCCAAAGCCACTTTGCTGATGGATGTGTGGGAACCCGAGTTTGACTACTGCGTGCTGACCGATGCGGTGGACGCCGCCTGCGCGCACATTGGCGTCAAGATTCTGCAAGAGCCGCTGGCCTTTGACGTGATGAGCCGGATTTTTGAAAGTCACACACTGATCAACGAACTGGACCTCATGACCCGCAAAACCCAGCGCTACAGCGGCACCGACTACATAGGTTTTCGCATGAGCCTGAACCGCGCACAGTGGTTGGCCTTGCGCGCCGAGATTGAACAACAGCACCTCCTACACCCGAAAGAAGCTACGGCATGACGGCTGTGAAACTGCCGTCCAGCGGCAACCAGACCTTGGCTCTGACCGGCCTGCGCTTTGATGCCAGCCTGGGCATCCTGGAATCAGAAATCGACATCCCGCAGCCGATTCAGGTCGATGCCGAACTGCACCTGGGTGTGCAGCCGCTCTTGCCTGTCGATGACGACATTGGCCATGTGCTGGACTACCGCAAGGTGCGCACCATCATCATTGAGCTGTGCACGGCCGAGCACGTGAACCTGCTCGAAAGCCTGATCGGCAAGCTGGCGCACCGGCTGATGCAGCTGCCCGGCGTGCTGGGCGTGCGGGTCAAAATCACCAAGCTCGAAATTTTTGACGACTGCGAAGTGGCGATTCGCATGGAAACCGGACAGTGGTAATCGCCATGGAGAACAGCATGAACACAGCATGGGCAGAGCCCGAGGTGGAAACCAGCGCACCGGTGGGCGGCCAGGAATTCAAGATTGAGCGCGAAACCCACAAGCTGGAAAAACGGCTGTGCCGCCAGGTGGGTCAGGCCATCGTCGACTTCAACATGATTGAAGAAGGCGACAAGGTGATGGTGTGCGTGTCGGGGGGCAAAGACAGCTACGCCATGCTCGACATTCTGCTCAAGCTCAAGGCTCGCGCGCCCATCCACTTCGATCTGATCGCCGTCAACCTGGACCAGAAGCAACCGGGTTTTCCGGAGCACATCCTGCCCGCCTATCTGAAACAGGTGGGCGTGCCTTTTCACATCGAAAACCAGGACACCTACAGCATCGTCAAGCGTGTGGTGCCCGAGGGCAAGACCCT
>JBJOJH010000067.1:0-7800 GCA_046046715.1 Pseudomonadota bacterium
GCATCCGGCTTTGCCGAAGCATTCCCAGGCACAGCCACTTCCACAGCATCAAACAGGCCGCGCACAGGGTTCAACCTGAGTTGCTGGGCAAACACGGCTTGTTCGTTTCCAGCACAATCATCAGCAAGACGCGTGCCGCGCCGCAGACTCATGAGCATGGATTTATCGCTCAACTGCAGCCACATCAACCCATGGACGCGATCCTCCAGGCGAACAGCACCTGTTTGGCTCTCCACGGCATGCATACGGTAGCGCAATTTCTTGTATTCAAGTTCAAAAAAACCGGCCGCCTCTTGCGGCTGGACATGAACTAGCACTCCGCCCTCACACAGCATGGTTCCTACATGAACCTGCCGAGCAAGCTGCAAAGCTTCTGAGGACAGCGACACGACCTCTTCCGCTTGTACTGACTTGGTCGGCGCGACGAGAGGCAGAACCTTGCGAGCACCTGCACTGGAGGGCACACGGGATTGCCCAAAACCTGAGGATGCAAAAACCAATAAAAGAACTAAAAGTGGCCAAGTACGCATGGTGCTCATTCTCATCAATGCACCACTAAGCCGCTCTGGCTACTTGAAACCAGCATTGGGCCGATACAGGCAGCTTTCGCCCCGTGTAATGAGCGCGCTCAAGCAACCGCCAAAAATAGCGGTAACTGGCCCGATCATGCAACTGACCGTCAACGCTGATGGGCGCCCAATCAGCGGTCTGGGCAGCCTGGATGATTCTGGCAGCCAATTCAATGTCTTCCTCAGAAGGCGCAAAGGCCTCCAGTATCGGCCTGATCTGACTGGGGTGTATGCTCCACATGCGTGTGTACCCCAACTCCTGCGCAGCGCGCTGGGCAGCTAGTTTCATCAGGTTCATATCCTGGAATTCGGTCACCACGCAGTGCGAGGGCACCTTGGCCCAAGCGTGACAGGCTTCAGACACTTCCATCTTGGCTCGTACAACCAGGGGGTGATTGAACTGATCCAGAACCCTTGCGCCATCGGCGCCAACTGACATGGCTTTGGCCGGAATGGCCCCTGCATGCGCAGACACAAAGTCCATCAGACCAAAGCTGAGTGACTGCACACGTGTGTGGGAAGCAATGTCAAACGCTCGGTGCACTGCTCCGGGAGACTCGATCAGGACATGCAGTGGCAAAGTCACAGGGCGCATGTTCGAACACACACGATCGACGGCAGCCACAGCCACCTCGACATCCTGCAAACTCTCGACCTTGGGGATCATGAGGTGACACAGGTCAGCCCCCAAACCACCTGCGATCAGTTCGACGTCCCGCTCAAAGGCGGGGTGATCGACTGGGTGAACCCGCACAGCAATACGTGGCTTGATCGCTTGGCGGCCGGCAGACACTGCGCCGCGCCAGTCTGCGAATGCCGATCGAGCCATATCCACCAACATCTCTGCGTGCGCTTGCTCACCGCCCACAGGGGCCCCGTCCTCGCAATCCAGCGTCACATCAAAGACGCACGCACCGAACTCCTGGGACATGTCGGACTGAAGCCGCAGGCTTTTCAGCATGCGGGCCTCGACACCACAGTAGTGATCACACACCGGCAAAACACCCGCCGCGGCCTGCGCACCAAGCAGAACCGAGCGGGGATGCATCAAGGCCTCAGACATGCAGTGACGGCCGGGTGCAATTCAAAGCCCTGATCAGAGAAGATGGGCAACGCCCGCCTGCTCGTCTTGCAACTCTTTCAGGGTCTTGTTGATGCAAGCTTGCGAGAACTCATCAATCGTCAAGCCCTCTACCAGCTTGTATTCACCGTTTTCAGTGGTCACGGGGAAACCAAACATGACATCCTTGGGGATACCGTATTGGCCATCAGACGGGATGCCCATGGTGACCCATTTGCCATTGGAGCCCAGCGCCCAGTCACGCATGTGATCGATGGCTGCATTGGCTGCAGAGGCGGCAGAAGACAGCCCACGCGCATCGATGATTGCGGCACCGCGCTTGCCAACTGTTGGCAGAAACACTTCCGCGTTCCAGACCTGATCGTTAATCATGTCTTTCACGCTCTTGCCAGCCACGGTCGCGAAACGATAGTCGGCGTACATGGTCGGCGAGTGATTGCCCCAAACTGTCAGCTTCTCAATGTCGCCAACGGCAACACCCGTCTTGGCAGCGATCTGGCTGGCGGCACGGTTGTGATCCAGGCGCAGCATGGCTGTGAAGTTTTTGCGTGGTAGGTCAGGAGCACTCTTCATCGCAATGTAGGCATTGGTGTTGGCTGGATTACCCACCACCAACACCTTGACATTGCGACTGGCCACAGCGTTCAAAGCCTTGCCTTGGGCCGTGAAAATTTGCGCATTGGCAGCCAGCAAATCCGCACGCTCCATCCCAGGACCGCGGGGACGTGCGCCAACCAGCAGTGCGTAATCGGCGTCCTTGAAGGCGACCATGGGATCCCCAGCGGGGATCACACCGACCAGCAGCGGAAACGCGCAATCCTCCAGCTCCATGATCACACCCTTCAAAGCCTTCTGGGCCTTTTCATCGGGGATCTCGAGCAGCTGAAGAATGACCGGCTGATCCTTACCCAGCATTTCGCCCGAGGCGATGCGGAACAACAGGGCGTAACCAATTTGACCAGCGGCACCGGTAACGGCAACACGGACGGGCTTTTTACTCATTGGGAGACTCCATTAGCGAGGTTTTTTAAAAAGAGACCGGTGAGCTGGAGCGAGATGTCGCTTACCAACATTTACGGAAAATTCTACTATCGAAATCCCTGATACGTCAATTTGTCTTATGTCTTATATAAGATATGATTGAACAGAGACGCTCGATCTGAGGCGACTTTCGCAGTTGTCGCCCGATCACACAACCCAAAATAAACGATGGCCACCACCACAGCCCCCTCCCCGGAATTTGCAGCACCTCAAGCGGAAGATGCGGCCACACCTTCGTATGCCGGCCCGTCGTTCAGCCCGCTTTATCTGCAGATCAAGGCCTTGATCCTGAAGAGCCTGCAGGCAGGTGACTGGAAGCCAGGTGAAGCTATTCCAAGCGAGGTGGAACTGGCGGTCAGGTACCGGGTCAGCCAAGGGACCGTGCGCAAGGCGATTGATGAACTCGCTTCTGAAAATCTTGTCATCCGCAAGCAGGGCAAAGGCACTTTTGTCGCAACGCATGCTGAACGGCAAGTGCAATACCGCTTCTTGAAATTGTTCACCGACCAAGCTGCCGCCATCAAGGAAGCCCCCGCACAACGCAAGATCATCGATTGCAAACGCCAGCGTGCGAGTGCAGAGGTCGCAAGAGCCATCGGCATCAGGACCGGCGACCCGGTGCTCATGGTCAGGCGTGTGTTGTCGTTTTCGGGACGGCCCACCATACTTGAGGAGCTGTGGCTGCCAGGGGGCCCATTCAAAGGCCTCACGGCTGAGCGCCTGGCCGACGACCGGGGACCGATGGATGCAATGTTCGAAACTGAATTCGGCGTTCGCATGGTCAGAGCCGAAGAAAAAATTAGAGCCGTGCTGCCAGACCCGACGCAGTGCGACCTGTTGCAGATTCCGCCCGGAACGCCGCTCCTGAGTGTGGAAAGAGTTGCGTTCACCTACAACGATACCCCCATGGAGCTGCGCCGAGGCCTGTATCTGACAGACCAGCATCACTACCGAAACGACCTGAACTGAGCAGATTGACAGGATACCCAAGCAATTGAGACGGCAATCGTTCGCAAGGCCGATGTCAGCTTGCTGCGTTGCAATAGAATTTTGCAACTGTCGTCGCCATTAGTTACCAAGCAGTTACAACTTCAAAAGGTCTTACATGTCCGAGCTTGCCCCCTCCCCCAGAAACAAGCGGCCTGAGTTCCGCAACATCAATGCGTTGAAGGATTTGCCTAGCTACCGGCTGCCGGCCGCCGGTATCGTTTCCATCCTGCATCGTGTGAGCGGTGTGCTGATGTTCTTGTTGATGCCGTTCATCATCTGGATGTTTGACGTCTCGGTGTCCTCGGAAATTTCTTTCTCCCGTTTCACCAGCGCTTTCGGCCCAGGCATCGGCTTTGTACCCGGCTGGTTTGTGAAGCTCACGGCGCTTGCGCTCATCTGGGCCTATCTGCACCACTTTATTGCAGGCATGCGCCACCTCTGGATGGACATCAATCACGCAGTAAGCAAGGAGTTCGGCAAGAGTTCTGCCGTCTTCACACTGACGCTCAGCGTAGGCCTGACCCTCATTCTGGGCGCCAAGCTGTTTGGCCTCTACTAAGTCACACGCTCGCAGGGCCTTTGTCACTTCAATTGCCCAGGGCCTCATTCATACTGTCCAAGGATTTAGAACATGTCAGTAAATTACGGATCCAAGCGCATCGTTGTAGGCGCACATTACGGCCTTCGGGACTGGCTGGCTCAACGCGTGACGGCGGTGCTCATGGCACTCTTCACCTTGATCGTGCTCGCCCAGGTCATCGTCTCGAAAGGCCCCATCGGGTACGACAAATGGGCGGGTATCTTCTCCACCCAATGGATGAAGACCTTGACCTTCGCCGTGATCGTCTCCCTGCTCTACCACGTTTGGGTAGGCATGCGCGACGTCTGGATGGACTACATCAAGCCTGTCGGCTTGCGTCTGGTGCTCCAAGTTTTTTCCATCGTCTGGCTCGTGGGTTGCGCGGGTTGGGCCATCCAGGTCCTGTGGCGTCTTTAATCCCACCGAACTCATTAGGCTGTAATCCATGACCCATTCAGTTACCACCCGAAAATTTGATGTCGTGATCGTCGGCGCAGGCGGTTCCGGCATGCGCGCATCGCTCCAACTGGCTCGTGCCGGCCTCAACGTGGCCGTGTTGTCCAAGGTTTTCCCCACTCGGTCACACACCGTGGCGGCTCAGGGCGGCATCGGCGCATCGCTGGGCAACATGAACGATGACAACTGGCACTACCACTTTTACGACACCGTGAAGGGCTCCGATTGGCTGGGTGACCAGGACGCCATCGAGTTCATGTGCCGCGAAGCACCCAAAGTGGTTTATGACCTTGAGCACATGGGCATGCCCTTCGACCGCAACCCCGACGGCACCATTTATCAGCGCCCCTTTGGCGGCCATACCGCCAATTACGGCGAAAAAGCCGTTGAGCGCGCTTGCGCAGCAGCAGACCGCACCGGCCATGCCATGTTGCACACGCTGTATCAGAAAAACGTCGAGGCCAAAACCAGCTTCTTTGTCGAGTGGATGGCGCTTGATCTGATCCGTGACGCAGAAGGCGATGTGGTAGGCGTCACCGCCCTCGAAATGGAAACCGGCGATCTGCATATCCTGCATGCCAAGACTGTTTTGCTGGCCACCGGCGGCGCTGGACGAATTTTTGCTGCGTCCACCAATGCCTTCATCAACACTGGTGACGGTTTGGGGATGGCTGCACGCGCCGGCATACCGCTGGAAGACATGGAGTTTTGGCAATTCCACCCCACGGGTGTGGCAGGCGCAGGCGTGCTGCTGACCGAAGGCTGCCGTGGCGAAGGTGCCATTTTGCTCAATAGCAATGGTGAGCGTTTCATGGAGCGTTACGCCCCCACCCTGAAAGACTTGGCCCCGCGTGACTTCGTGTCGAGGTCCATGGATCAGGAAATCAAGGAAGGTCGCGGCTGCGGCCCCAACAAGGACTACGTGCTTCTCAAGCTGGATCACCTTGGGGCAGAAACCATCCACAAGCGCTTGCCGTCGGTTTACGAGATTGGCGTCAACTTCGCCAACGTCGATATCACCCGTGAGCCCATCCCGGTTGTGCCCACCATTCACTACCAGATGGGTGGTATTCCCACCAACATCAATGGTCAGGTGGTCGTGCCCAAAGGCGATGCTCACAACTCAGTGATTAACGGCCTTTATGCGGTGGGTGAGTGCTCCTGTGTGAGCGTGCACGGCGCCAACCGCCTGGGCACCAACTCCTTGCTGGATCTCTTGGTGTTCGGTCGTGCTGCAGGCAACCACATTGTGGACTTCGCCAGCAAGACCAAGTCGCATAAGCCCCTGCCGGCCGACGCCGCAGACCGCACCCGTGCCCGCCTGGCCCGCCTGGACAACGCAACGTCTGGCGAATACGCTCAGGATGTGGCCAATGACCTGCGTTCCAGCATGCAGCAACACGCTGGCGTGTTCCGGACCCAGGCCAGCATGGACCAGGGCGTCGTCAAGGTGGCGGAGCTGCGTGAGCGGGTGAATGCCATCAACCTCAAGGACAAGTCGAAAGTCTTCAACACGGCTCGTATCGAGGCCTTGGAGGTGGACAACCTGATCGAGGCAGCCCAGGCCACTATGGTGTCGGCCGCTGCACGTCACGAAAGCCGTGGTGCTCACACCGTCAATGATTACGGCGACTCTCCTGAGCATCCCAACGGCCGTAACGATGCTGAGTGGCACAAACACACGCTGTGGTTCAGCGAGGGTAACTCGCTCAGCTACAAGCCTGTGCAGATGAAGCCGCTGACGGTTGAGTCTGTTCCGCTGAAGGTTCGTACGTTCTGATCCGCGGTTGGGAGACTTAGTTCCCCCAACCCTCCCCCCATTCGGTCACCGGGACGATCCTCGGTGGCCCCTGAAGAAGAGGTCTACACCATGTCCATGCGTACTTTTTCCATCTACCGCTACGACCCGGATAAAGATGCCAAGCCCTACATGCAAACCATCGAGGTCGAACTCGACGGTAGCGAGCGCATGCTGCTTGACGCCCTGATGAAACTGAAGGCCATCGACCCCACCATTTCCTTCCGTCGTTCGTGCCGGGAAGGGGTGTGTGGCTCAGACGCCATGAACATCAACGGTAAAAATGGTCTGGCTTGCCTGACCAATATGCGAACACTCAGCGGCACCATCGTGCTGAAGCCCCTGCCGGGTCTGCCTGTCATTCGCGATTTGATCGTGGATATGACTCAGTTCTTCAAGCAGTACAACTCGATCAAGCCCTACTTGATCAACCCCACCGTACCGCCCGAAAAAGAGCGTTTGCAAAGCCCTGAAGAGCGCGAAGAGCTCAATGGCCTGTATGAGTGCATCTTGTGCGCCAGCTGCTCCACCAGCTGCCCCAGCTTCTGGTGGAACCCGGACAAGTTCGTTGGCCCTGCGGGTTTGCTACAAGCCTACCGGTTTATCGCTGACAGCCGGGATCAGGCCACTGGTGAGCGTCTGGACAACCTGGAAGATCCTTACCGGCTGTTCCGCTGCCACACCATCATGAACTGCGTTGATGTTTGCCCCAAGGGTCTGAACCCGACCAAGGCCATCGGCAAGATCAAGGAAATGATGGTTCTGCGCGCCGTCTGAAGCCGCGAGCTACTTGAACCTTGACAGCATCCGACGCATTGATTGATGAGCGGGCCCTCAGCAAGCTGAAATGGCGTTGTCGCCGCGGCTTGCTGGAAAACGACCTGTTCATTGAGCGTTTTTTCCGGCGCTTCGAGTCCAGCCTGACCCACGGTCAAGCTCTGGGGCTTAATTTGCTGATGGATTTGAGCGACAACGATTTATTGGATCTGCACCTGGCACGAAAGCAGCTTACAGATATCAATGCGGACCTGGATCGTCCTGAAGTCTGCGAAGTTTTAAGTATGTTGAGAGAAACCCTTGAAAGGTGAGTCATGAAGTTAGCTGAAAACAAAGCCACTCTGTCGTTCAGTAACGGCAGCCCCAGCGTCGATCTGCCGGTGTACCAAGGCAATATCGGGCCCGACGTTGTCGACATCCGTAAGCTCTACGCGCAAACGGGCATGTTCACCTACGACCCGGGCTTCCTGTCCACCGCTTCCTGCCAGTCCGCCATCACCTACATTGA